>JBDTOB010000270.1:0-4573 GCA_039933435.1 Acidobacteriota bacterium
TCCGTGAGGTGGCGAACCGTGATGCCGTCGCGACTCTCGCCTTCGCCGGCGAACCAGAGATCACCCTGAGCCGTCACCAGCACCGCCCGATAGCGCGGTCCGTCGGCGGTCGCGTCTGAAAGGATGCCGATGAGCTGAGGCAGCGGCGGCGGAGGTGGAGCGACTGCGACTGGACGCAGCATGTCGAGTGTGGCTGAGGGGGTCGCGAATTGGCGCCCGTCGTTCTCGTTGAAGGCGAACGGATTTCTCGGAGGCGTGCTGAGCGCCGCAGCAGGCCGCCACGGCCACTGCCGCCGCAGGCGCGGAATCTCCGGCGCCACGCCGATGGGAATTCCGGTGTGGATCGCCAGTACGGGCTGCCCGTCCGGGCGCTGCGCCGCGGCTGCTGCGGCGATCAGCACCGCCAGCCCGCCGCCGGCAAGTGCCAGCCGGGTTCGTGCGGAGACGCGACGGAAAGAGCCGGCGGCTGCCGGCCCCTTCCGTCCAGAGAAACCGTTCACGCTGGCGTTACGCCGTGGTGATGAGGCCGTTGACGCCCGAGGGGAAGAACCCGCCCGAGCTGGTACCGCCGGCATAGACGATCTTCAGCACTTCGCTCGGCGTCCGGACGACGCTGAGGCCGTTGCCGTCGACGAAGTAGAGCCGGCCGTTGGTATTGCCGATCGTCGGGATGGCCTTGGGGTCCACCTGCGGGATCGGCAGCGCCGCGCGCGAGACCAGCGACCGCAGCACGCCGGCGTGCTGGGCCTCGGTCAGCGCAATCCGCGCCGCCGCACTGAGGATCTGCGAGCTGTCGATGAGCGGTGCCGCACCACCGTAGGCGCTGACGCCGACGTCCTCGAAGATCGCCGCGACGGTGAGGAACTCCGCCTGGTTCTTGAAGCCGACACCGAGCGCGTCGAGGTTGATGTCCGGCTTGGCCACCGCCTCACCCTTGAGCGCGGCGCGCAGGAAGTTGACGTGCGCCTGCTCGTCGATGGTGATCTGCTGGGCGACAAAGCCGGTGAAGTCGTCAAGCGACACCTTGGCGCCCCCGACCGTCGCCCCCGCCCGCCCCTTGCCGGTGACGCCGATGCCCGTCTCCGAGATGCGCTGGCCGGTGCTGGCGACGCTGTAGAACTCGGCCTCGAGGTACTCGAGGTTGAGCGCGAAGTTGAGGATGTCGATGTCGGTGATGCCGTCGGCCTTGAGGTTGACCGAACCCGGCAGGGCGGCAACGCCGGCAACGGCAAACGCTCCCATGGCCATCTTCTTGGCGAATTCGCGGCGGTGCAGCGGGTTGCTGACGAGACTCTTCAGTGCTTCGGCTTTGGACACGGGCGGCTCCTTAATGGACGAGTGCACGACGACGGCCGGATTGCAGATCGCAGGTCGACGGTCAGGCGTGTGAGTCACGAAGTGACGTTCGCGTGTGAGGTGTGCAAGGGCAGCGCCAGTACGACGAGCAGTCACCGCGTAGGTGTAACCGACTCAAGTGAGTACGCGGCGACTGTGCGGCCGGGCTGGGTTTCGCTACAGCACCGTCGTCAACAGCGTCGGGTGAACGGCGGACAGCGCTGTAGGAATCCTCCTACGTGCGCCGCGTGGCGCTCGCGGCTCCTGTAAACTGACTGGGCATGCCGGTGTTGACTGCGGACGTCGAACGGCTTCAGGAAGTGCTCGACGCCGCGACCCTTGGCGTGTGGGAAGTCGATCTGGCGTCTCTCAGCCTCGTCTGTTCCGCGCAGTGCAAGGCGAACTTCGGCCGCCCGGCCGACGAACCGTTCACCTATGCCGAGCTGTTCGCGGCGATTCACTCCGACGATCGCCTGCGCGTTGCCGACGCCATCAACCGCGCCTGCACGGGTAACGGCGTCTATGAGGCCGAGTATCGCGTGCGCTGGCCAGACGGCACGACGCACTGGATCTCTGCGCGGGGCACTCTCGAGCGCGTCGACGGCCGCAACGTCCGGCTGGTGGGAGTGACGATGGACGTGACCGCCCACAAGTCGGCGTCCGAGGCGGAGCGGGCAGCAAGGGAGTGGTCCGACCGGTTGATCGAGAGCAGCGCCGATTGCATCAAGGCGCTGGCCCTCTCGGGCCGGATCCTGTGGGTCAGCCCCGCCGGCCTGAAGCTGCTCGAGGCGTCGTCCAGCGACCTCGTCGGCCGGTTGTGGACGGCGTTCTGGACGGGAGACGCGCGCGTGCTCGTGCGCCGGGCGATTGCCGCTGCGGTCCGCGGCGAGACGGGGCAGTTCGAAGCCCGGTCGCGCACGCCCGGCGGCACCGACAAGTGGTGGGACGTTCGCGTCACGCCGGTGCGCGGCCCAGACGGAGCGCCGGAGCGCCTGCTGGCCGTATCGCGCGACATCACCGAACGCAAGGCCCTTGAAGCGGCGCTGCTCGGCGCGTGCGAGGGCCTCGAAGAGCGGGTGAGCCAGCGGACCGCCGAGCTCCAGACGCTGGGCGAGCGCCTCGAGACGGTGCGTGAGGAGGAGCGCGTGCGGCTGGCGCGCGAGCTGCACGACGAGCTCGGGCAGACGCTCACCGCGCTGAAGCTGGACGTCCGCGTGGTGCGGCGCGCCGTGGACGGCCGGCGCGGCTTGCCGGGAACCGTCGCCTCCAGCCTGCGCGACATGGAGTCGCTGCTCGACGACACCCTCCTCTCCATCGAGCGGATCGTCACCGAGCTGCGTCCCGCGGTGCTCGACGAGCTGGGATTTTGTGCCGCGGCGGAATGGCAGGTGCAGCAGTTCGCCGTGCGCTCGGGTATCGCGGCGTCGTTCAGTTGTCCCGAGGATCTGGAGCTGGGCGATCCGGCGGCGACAGCGCTCTTCCGCGTCCTGCAGGAGGCGCTCACCAACGTCGCCCGCCACGCCGGCGCCGATCGGGTGTGCGTCAGCATGGCGCGCAGCGCCGACGGCTTCGAGCTCGAGATCACCGACAACGGCTGCGGTCTGTCCCCGGCTCGGCGGTCGGCCGTCACCTATGGGCTTCGCGGCATGGAAGAACGGATTCGCGCCGTCGGCGGCCGGCTGATCCTCGCGGCACCTGCCGGGCACGGCACGCGGATCGTGGCGCACATCCCCCGGCAGGCGGCCTCGTGAGCCGGCGCCCCGGCCCCCGCCCGCGCCGCATCCGGATCGCCATCGCCGACGACCACCCGATCGTCCGGCGTGGCTTGTGCCATCTCGTCGAGCATGACTGCGAGGTGGTGGCGGAAGCCGACTCCGGCGATGCGATCATCGCCCTGGCGGCCAACTGCGACTGCGACGTGTTCGTGATCGACCTGGCGATGCCGGGACCCGGAGGGTTGTCGGTGCTCAAGACCCTCAGGGCGCTGCGCCCGGACGTCCCCGTCCTGGTCCTCAGCGTCTCGCCCGAAGACCAGTTCGCGCTGCGGGCGATCAAGAGCGGGGCGGCGGGCTACCTCACCAAGCGCAGCGCCCCCGATGAGTTGATCGAAGCGATCACCCGGATCGCGAGCGGCGGGCTCTACGTCAGCGCCACGATCGGCCGCCAGATGACAGAGGAGATGATGCGCCCGCCGCAGCGGACCGGCGCCCCGTCCAACCGGTTGTCGGATCGCGAGTTCGAGGTCCTGTCGATGTTCGCGGCGGGGGAATCGGTCACCGCCATCGGCGCCCGGCTGGGGTTGTCGGTGAAGACGGTGAGCACCTATCGTCAGCGGCTGATGGTCAAGCTCGAGCTGCCGAACACCGCCGCGCTGATCAGGTTCGCCCTCGAGCACCGCATCCTTGAGTCCTAGGAAACAGTCCACTCCGCGGTTCGCGCTGTCAGCCGAACGAGCGACGGTCCGGCTGCTGGCCGCCGCCGTTGCCGGCAGCGCCACCGCCCTCTGGCTGGTGCCGTCCCGCACCGACTGGTGGTTCCGCGGCCTGGCGGGATGGGATGCCGCGTCGCTGGTGCTGTGCCTGTTCGCCTGGCACATCATCCTGCGCGCCGATGCCTCCGAGACGCGGCGCCGGGCCAGCGTCGACGACCCCGGCCATCGGCCGGTCTTCATCATTGCCATTGTCTCGAGTCTGGTGAGCCTGTTTGCCGCCGGCGCCGCGCTGCGCATGGTCAAGGCGCTGCCGCCCGGCAGCCAGGCGATCTGGACGACACTCGCGCTGTCGGCGATCGTCCTGTCCTGGACTCTCACCCACACTTCGTACACGCTGCGCTACGCGCATCTGTACTATCGCGGCGGCGAGGCGCCCGACGGCCAGGACTGCCTGGCGTTTCCCGGCGCGGCGCCGCCGGCCGACATCGACTTCGCCTACGTCGCCTTCACGATTGGCATGACCTTCCAGGTCTCGGATGTCCAGGTGACGAGCAGCGAGATGCGCAGCGAGATCCTGGTGCACTCGCTGCTGTCGTTCGTCTACAACACCACCATTCTCGCGCTCGCCCTCAACATGATCATGGGGCTGCTGTCGTAACCGCGCGCCGGGGCGTCAGGGCGCCTGGGCCATCGAGGTGAACGGCTCGCCCGCGGGCACGAAGCGGATCGGCAGATCGGTCAGAAAGGCGCGCAGCCAGTCGGCGACCTCCTGCATTCCATGGTCTTCGGACATCATGTGGCCGAGGA
>JBDTOB010000271.1:0-4564 GCA_039933435.1 Acidobacteriota bacterium
CCGAGGTATCGGCAGGCGGCGTCCAGTTCCGTCCAGCGGCCGGCCTGGCGGTCGCGGCGGCTGCCCTGGGTCACGGCGACATTGACGACCCGCATGCCCGCTTCGCGCTGCAGCCGCAGCGCCAGGCCGCCGATGATGCACTCGTCGTCCGGATGCGGCGAGAAGATCAGTGCCCGCGCTGCCTCCGCGGGCGGCGGCGTGCGTGGGGGCGGCTGGATCACGCCGAGGGGGTAGCTCCGCCCCTCGCGTGTCAGGCGGTCGAGTTCCGAGACCAGGTGCAGATAAGGGTTCATGGCTCGCGCACGATCTCCGGGAGGCTGGCGGCGGCAACGGCCTGTCCGTGCCGCTTGTCGTGTTCGTCGGGAACGTGGAAGGCGATCTGCCGCGCCAGGGCGGGAAACTCGACCTCGAGCACCTCCCGCGCGCCGTTGACGATGTCGTCGCCGCCAGGGCCGGAGGTGACGCGGCCGAGGACGAGCACGTGGCGGAGATCGTAGAAGCGCGCGAAATGCGCGACGCCGTAGCCGAGATAGACGCCAATCGTCTGGTAGATCGGCCGGGCGCGGCGGTCCCCCTCGGCCATCAGCGCCTGCACCACCTTCAGCCGCTCCGGGAACGGCATCTCGGCCGGCGTCTCGATCCCCGCCGCCGGCATCAGCCGGGCGACCGCCTGCTGCGAAAAGTACTGCGAGCCAACGCCGTCGTCTCCCGACCATTCGTCCGTCGGCGCGGAAGGGCTGTAGTCCACCGGGACGAACGCCAGCTCGTTCAGCCACGAGGTGATGTTGCCCTCGGCGGTGACGTAGCCGCCGGCGGTGCTGGTGCCGAGCGCGATGCCGAGGACGGCGTTGGCGTCGAGCGACATCGAGCCCGCCAGCGCGGTGACTTCGCCGTCGTTGACGACCTCGAGCGGCACGTCGTGCCACTCCCGCCGGATGTCGAGGAACATCTCCTTGACGCGGGCGTCGAACAGGTCCTGCGGCACGCCGCGAAACAGCGAGCCGGCCTTGACGCGGTTGTTGACGTAGACGCCGGCGGCGCTGCCGCCGATGGCGTCCACCCGCGGCAGGTGCGCGGCGGCCTTCCTGAGCGAGTCCATGATGCCGTCGTAGTGGTACGACGGGTCGGGCTTGTGATACGGGTCCCAGACGGTTTCGTCGCTGAAGACGACGCGGCCGTCGATGACGGCGGCGGCCTTGCGATCGCTGCCGCCGAGATCGAAGCCAATCCGGCAGCCATCGAGATGCCGGCCGAGCGGCCGGGTCACCGAGCGCTCCGGCGGCAGCTCGCGGGAGAGGACCACTTCGACGGGATGATCGAAGACCCGGGCGCCGACGAAGTCGGCGTCGAACCGGCCGGGAGCGGTGTCCCGGTAGTGGGCCGACAGCGCCGCCGCCACCGCCGCCGGGCCATCCACATGGAGACGCCATCCCCCCCGCGACCAGAGCAGGAACTTGACCAGCCGTTCGACGTGGTGATTGTTGGCGCCGGCCTGCGGGTGCGACGGCGGCAGCACCGCGGTCTCGAACCGGAAGACCGAGCCGTCGGCCTGTTCGATGGCCAGCCGCACCGGAACGCCAGCGTGGGAGGCGGCGACCAGCGCGTCGAAGGCGCGGTCGGCCAGGACCGCTGGCCTGAAGCCCGGATCGAGCGGCGGCCGCACGCGCGGCGGAGGAAGCAGCAGAGGGGTGGTGTTGTCCATATTCGATCGCATCCGCCCTCAGTCTTTCACGCCGGCTCCGTCATCGTCCAGCGCCGCCGTCCGCGGCGGCAAAGGCGACCGGCTGATGACGCCCGGCGGTGACAATCAGGATGAGCACCCCGACGAGCGGCATCAGCGCCGCCATGAAGAACACCGGCACGTAACTGAAGCGATCCACCAGCACCCCCGTCAGGTAGGGGAAGAGGATGCCGCTCAGGCCGCCGGCGACGCCGGTCAATCCGGTGACGCGGGCGACCGCCGAGTCCGGAAACAGATCCGACACCGTGGCGAACATGTTCGCCGACAGGAACGTGTGCCCCAGCAGCACCACCGAGATTGCGGCAATCGCCAGCGGAATGCTGTGCAGCAGCGGCACCGCAAAGCTCAGGAGGCAGAGGGTTGCGCCGGTGAGCAGCGTCGCCCGCCGGGCGCCGTATACCGGCAGCCCGCGGGTGATCAGCCAGCCAGCCGCGAGGCCGCCGCCGATGCTGCCGATATCGCCGAACAGGAAGGTGACGGCGTTGAAGTAGGAGCTGTTGGCCACGCTCAGGTGTCGGACGTCGCGGAAGTAGTTCGGCATCCAGTAGATGTAGAACTGCACGACCGGCCCGACCCAGAAACGGCAGAGCATCAGCCCCCAGGTCTGGCGCAGGCGCAGCAGCTGGCGATTGGTCGGGGCCCCGGCGGCGGCCGGCACGGCGCGGCCCTCGGCGATCAGGGCGGCTTCGGCGGGGGAGAGGCGCGGGTGGACGGCGGGGTCGCGGTAGAGCACCCACCAGGCCCCCACCCAGAGCAGGCCGAGGAGGCTGGGCACCAGGAACCCCATCCGCCAGCCGTAGCGGGTGGCGATCGGGATCACCAGGAACGGGGCGATGAACGAGCCGATCATCGACGCGCTGTTGAAGATGCCAATCGCGAGCGCCCGCTCGCGCATCGGGAACCACTGCGCCACGACCTTGTTGCCGCCCGAGTAGTTGGCGCACTCGCCGGTCCCGAGCCAGAAGCGGAACAGCCGGAAGCTCCAGACCGATCCGGCGCCGGCGTGCATCGCGCTGCCGATCGACCACCACGCCACCGCGGTGGCCAGGCCGGCGCGCACGCCGACGCGGTCCATGAACCACCCCATCGGGAACTCGCCGACGACCATGCCGAGCTGGAACCACGAGACGATCGATCCGTACTGGGTGTTCGACAGGTGGAAGGTGTCGCGGATGATCGGCGCCAGCACCGACAGCGTCTGGCGGTCGATGAAATTGATGACCGTGACGCCGAACAGCAGGCCGAGGATCAGCCAGCGCACTCAGAGGCTCCGCCGCGCGACCAGGGCGCTTCGTCCGACCGCGGACGGCACGATCGACGCCGCGCCGAAGCCCGCGTCCCGCAGCCACGCCGACATCTCGGCCACGGAATAACACCGCCCCTGGGTGACGTGCATCAGCAGCACGGAGTAGGCCGCGATCGGCAGCGGCCCGGCCTTGTCCTCGTCGAGAAACGCCTCGTGGATGACGATCGCGCCGCCGGGGGCGATGGCCGCGCGCGACGCCCGCAGCAGCTCGCCGACCGTTGCCTCGTCCCAGTCGTGGAGGACGTTCGAGAACAGGTGCACGTCGTAGCCGCCGGGCAGCGGCCCGGCCAGAATGTCCCCCGCCACCACACCGATCCGCGAGGACAGGCCGCGCCGCTCGATTGCCCGCCGGGCAATCCTGTCCACCGGCGGCTTCTCGATCACGTCCCCCCGCATTTCCGGGAAGTGCGCCGCGAACGCGCAGGCGTAGACGCCCGACCCGCCGGCGACGTCGAGCAGGCGTCGCGCGGTCCCCAGATCGAGGCGCGCCGCCAGCGCCTGGGCCAGCAGCCGTCCGCGGCAGTCCATCGCGGCGGTGAATTCCTCGGCAAAGGCTTCGGTCTCCATGGCACGGTGCCAGTCGGCCTGGTCGGCGCGGCCGGCAAAGCGCGCCGGCGCGCCGGTGGCCAGGACCGACAGCAGATCCCGCGCGATCGGCCGATCGGAAACCTTCGGGTAGTACGGCCCGAGGAACCATGGCGACGTTGACACCAGGTGCTCGCGGGCCATCGCCGTCACGGCCACCGCGTCGCCGGCGCGCGCCAGCAGTCCCATCGCCACAAACAGCGTCGTCATCACGTCCACCGGCCGGCGGTGGAAGCCGAAGTGCGCGGCGATGTCGTCGATTGTGCCGGGATGGGCGTCGAGCCAGGTGAACAGGTCGAGCCCGCTCAGCGCCGCGATCAGCATGTCGGCCGCGTAAAGCTCGTCGCGGCTCCGGTAGAGCGCGGTCGGGTCGGTCTGCGGCGCCCGCGTCAGGTCGTCGATCATCTCCGCCTTTCGCGGCCCGCGCCGCCTGATCCAGAATACCGGGTGAGCGAATCGATATTGCAACTGACCCGCGCCAGCGTGGTCAAGGACGGCCGCCGGGTGCTGGACGATGTCTCGCTGACCATTCGCGCCGGCGAACACACCGCCATTGTCGGCCCCAACGGCGCCGGCAAGTCGATGCTGGTGAGCCTGCTGACCAATGCCGAGCGGGCGATTGCGCCGGCCGGCGGCGAGCCGCCGGTACGGGTGCTCGGCGAGGCGGTCTGGAACCTGTTCGAGCTGCGCTCACAACTGGGCATCATCTCCTCCGCGCTCCATCACCACTTCATCAACGGCAACAGCGAAGGCTCGATCAGCGGGGAAGCGGCGGTGCTCTCGGGGTTTCTCAGCTCGTGGGGCGTGCTGCGCTACGGCAGCGTGACCGACGACATGCGCCGGCGCGCCGCGGAGGCGCTGCGCGCCGCCGGGGCTTCGCACCTGGGAGAGCGCATGCTCGACGAGATGTCGAGCGGCGAGGCGCGGCGGGT
>JBDTOB010000272.1:0-4562 GCA_039933435.1 Acidobacteriota bacterium
CATCTGGAAGGACGAGCACATGGAGATGCTGGCGCGCATCTTCCGGTTCGTCGAAGGGAACGGCGCCGTGCCCGGCATGCAGCTGGCCCACGCCGGGCGCAAGTCCAGCACCTTTGCGCCGTGGAAGGGAGGCGGCCCGCAGCCGGTGGCCGACGGCGGCTGGACGCCGATTCACGGCCCCAGCGCCCTCCCGTTCGACGCCGCCTATCAGGAGCCGCAGCCGCTCGACGAGGCGGGCATCGCCCGGGTGGTCACGGCATTCGCCGACGCCGCGCGCCGCGCCGTCGAGGCCGGGTGCCGGATCCTCGAGCTGCACGCCGCCCACGGCTACCTGCTGCACCAGTTCCTGTCCCCCCTCAGCAACCGCCGCGACGATCGCTACGGCGGCACGTTCGAGAACCGCACCCGCATCGTGCGCGAGACCGTCGAAGCTATTCGCCGCGTCCAACCCGGGCGCGACCCGCTCTTCGTGCGCGTCTCGGCAACGGACTGGGCGGATGGGGGATGGACGCCTGAGGACACCGTCGATCTGGCGAGACAGCTCGCGCCGCTCGGCGTCGATCTCTTCGACTGCTCCTCCGGGGGGGTCGTGCCCTACCAGCAGATTCCCGTCGGCGCCGGCTACCAGGTACCGTTCGCCGAGCGGGTGAAACGCGAATCCGGCGTGCCGACCGCCGCAGTAGGACTGATCACCGCGCCCGAACAGGCCGAACAGATCGTTCGCAGCGGACAGGCCGATCTGATTGTCATGGCGAGAGAATTGCTGCGCGATCCGTACTGGCCGCTGCACGCGGCCGGACGACTGCGCCAGCCGCCCGCCGTTCCGCAGCAGTATCTGAGGGCCTTCTAGACAGAACCAGGGTGCCACGGTGCCAGGGTCCCACCTTGTCATTCGTACCGCAGCGCCTTCATCGGCTGGACGCGGGAGGCGCGCCAGGCGGGCAGGTAGCCGGCGCCGAAGGCGGTGGCGGCCAGCACCGCGATCGCTCCGGCCATGACCGTTGGATCGTAGCCTTTCAGTTCGAAGAGCAGCGACTCGGCGCCGCGGCCGAGAAAGTACGCGCCCGCGAGGCCGAGCAGGCCGCCGACGAGCGTCATCCATCCGACCTGCGTCATCACCATGCGGCGGACGCGTGCGCCGTCGGCGCCGAGCGCCATGCGCAGGCCGATCTCGCGGGTGCGCTGCGACACGGTGTAGGCAAGGACGCCGTAGAGGCCGATGGCGGCGAGCAGCGTCGCCAGCACCGCGAACGCCGTCGCCAGGGTGCTGACCATCCGATCCATGACGACGTTGTCCCGGACCTGCTGGGACATCGTCTTCAGGTCCTCGACCGGCAGCGTCGGGTCGAGCCTGGCGACGACCCCCGGAATGGCGCGCTGCAGCGGTCCGGGATCGCCCGCCGTGCGCACGTAGAAGGTCAGCGATCCGATCGGGTTCTCCGCCTGGCGATACGGCCGGACGAACATCGGCGGAATCTGCTGCTTGACGTCGCTGTACTTCGCGTCGCGCACGATACCGACGATCTCGGTGTCGAGCGTGAGCTCCTTGATCTCTCCGGTGCCGATGCGCCGGCCGACGGCGCCCTGCCCGAGGTTGAACTTCTTTGCGAACGCCTCGTTGACGATGGCCACCTTGGGGGCGTTGGCGATGTCGGCGGCCGTGAACTCGCGTCCGGCCAGCAGCGGCACGCCCAGAGTGCGGAAATATCCGACGCTGACCTGGTTGAAGCGCGAGCCGGTGTCGGTGTCGGGATCGCGCCTGAAGCCCTCGACCGACACGCTGCTGCCCCAGTTGTTGCCGCTCAGCAGCGGTACCGATGCCGCGGCGACGCCGGTGACGCCGGGCAGCGCCGCCAGCTCCTGTTCCGTCCGTTCCATGAGCGCCAGCGTCCGCGGCGGTTCGTAGCCGTTGAGGCTTGGCGAGATGCCGAACGTCACCAGGTGCTCGATGCTGATCCCGAGCTCGACCCGGCTGACGTTGACGAGGCTCTTCACGAACAGGCCGGCGGCGACGAGCAGCGTCATCGACAGCGCAATCTGCAGGGTCACGATCGCGGTCCTGAAGCGCGCCGCCGCGCGGGCGCCCGAGGGCTGCCCGGACTGCGCCTTGATCGCCGACACCAGATCCGGCCGGGTGCTGTGCAGCGCTGGAAACAGCCCGAACAGCAGCCCGGTGGCCGCCGCCAGCAGCAGGGCGAAGAGGACGACATTGCGCTGCAGGTCGAACTGCAGTGTTCCCGAGACTTCCGGAGGCAGCAGCGAGGCAATCAGCGCGAGCGTCCAGCGCGCCACGATCAGCCCGGCGATGCCTCCCAGCGCGGCGAGCACGCACGACTCGGTCAGCAGCTGCGCCAGCAGCTGCCGGCGGGCGGCGCCGAGCGAGAGCCGGACCGCCATCTCGGTTGCCCGCCCGGCCCCCTGCGCGAGTAGGAGGTTGGCAATATTGGCGCAGGCGATGATCAGCACGATGCCGGCGACCGCCATGAGGAAGAACATCGGCGCCCGCGCCTCGCGGTGCACCGAGCTCTGGCCGCGCCCGCCCGCCTCGACTACCAGCCGCCTCGCCCTGAACTGCGTCATCCGCGCCTCGCTCATGCCCTTCTGCAGCGGCGCCTCGACGTCGTTGAGGATCGGCCGGTAGATCCCGTTCAGCGCCGCCCGCGCCTGGTCGATCGTGGTGCCTGGCTTGAGACGGCCGAAGAGATAGGCAAAGTAGCTGCGGCGGTCGTCGAAGCCTTTCCAGCCGGGAGACATCAGGCCGCGCATCGACATCGGCACGAAGATCTTCACCGCGGTGCCGAGGGTCGTACCGCCGAAGCCGGCGGGGGCGATGCCGACGATGGTGAGCGCCTGGCCGTTGACGGTGATGATGTCGTTGAGCACCGACGGATTGGCGCCCAGCCGGGTCGCCCAGTAGTCGTAGCCGAGCACAGCGACGAAATGCGCTCCGATACCGCGGTCGTCGTCCGGGCCGAGCAGGCGCCCGAGTGCAGGACTGATCCCGAGCACAGGAAAGTACGATCCCGACACCAGCAGTGCGCTGCTGTTGACCGTCTGGCCGCGATACGCGAGGTTGGCGCCGAAGCCGACGTGTGCCGCGAGGCCGGTCAGCACGTCCTGCTGCCGCTCGAGGTCCCGGAACATCGGGTAGCTGAAGACCGTGTCGCAGTCGCCGGCCTGGCCGCAGGACTGGGAGCCGGGCTTCGGCCCTGGCGCGGACAGGTTGACGAGCGCCTCCGGTTGCGGCACCGGCAGCGGACGCAGCAGCGTCTGATCGAACAACGAGAAAATCGCGGCGTTGGCGCCGATGCCCAGCGCCAGCGAGATGACCGCCACCAGGCTGACGAACGGGGATTTGCGCAGCCGCCGGAACGCCAGCTTCAGATTCACACGGGTTCTCCCGCGACAGTCAGGTCGCGGATAGTGTGACGTAACCGCCGTGGAAAAAGTTTAGTGGCGGAGCGCTGAAAGTCGCCGATGCCGGGCTAGAACGACGGAATCGCGATCTTCTCGCCCCCCCGCAGCGCCGACTGGTGTGCGCAGATCCCGACCATGGTCCAGTTGGCCGAGGTCTCGGCATCCGGCATCGCCGGACGCTCCCCCAGGCACGCCATGAGGAAGTTGTGCACGAGATGCGGGTGGGAACCCCCGTGGCCACCCCCCTGCAGGAAGGACAGGTGGTCGGCGTCCTGAATCGCCGCCGGTTGCGTGAAGCGGCGGATCGGCTCCGGCAGCAGCCTGGCGTAGTCGGGCACGGTCACCCGCTGCGGAATCTCGGCTTCGGTCAGCGGCCGGGCGGTGGTGCTCCGGGTGTGAATCACCGGATCCTCCCCCTCGACCTGCTGCCACTCGAACGACCGGTCGGATCCGTAGGCGTCGAAGCTCTCGCGGTACTGCCGGGCGGTGGCGAACAGGCTGCGCGTCACCTCCGCGCACACGTCCGAGTCGCGCAGCTTGAAGGTCGCGGTCTCGATCGCGAACGGGCTGCCGTACTTCGGGATCAGCGCCTCGTCGATCCGTCCGGAGCCGTGACAGACGACGTGCTCGGCGTGGCGCCCGACCAGCGCCAGGCAGGGGCTGACGCAGTGGGTCGCATAATGCATCGGCGGAAACCCCTCCCAGTAGCCCGGCCAGCCCTCCATGTCCTGCTGGTGGCTGCCGCGCAGGAACTGGATCCGCCCGAGCTCCCCCTTGTCGTACATCTCCTTCACGAACAGATACTCGCGGCTGTAGACGACGGTCTCCATCATCATGTAGACCCTGCCGCTGCGGCGCTGCAGCTCGACGATCTGCCGGCATTCCTCGATGGTGGTGGCCGCCGGCACGGTGCTGGCGACGTGCTTGCCGGCGCCGAGCGCGGCGATCGACTGGGCCGCGTGATCCGAAATCGGCGAGTTGATGTGGACCGCATCGACGTTGGGATCGGCGAGCAGCGCCTCGTAGCTGTCGTAGCGCACCCCGATCCCGAACCGATCGCCGACCTCGTCGAGCTGCGACCGGTCGCGGCGGCAGATCGCGTACATCTCGGCATTGGGGTGGTGCTGATAGATCGGAATGAACTC
>JBDTOB010000273.1:0-4558 GCA_039933435.1 Acidobacteriota bacterium
AGAACGTCGTCGCGGCGGGCGTCGCCGAGCGCTGCATGGTGCAGCTGGCCTATGCGATTGGCGTCGCCGAGCCGGTGTCGGTGCTGATCGACACCTTCGATACCGGTGTCATCGACGACGAGAAGATCAGCGAGATCGTCCGCGCCCAGTTCGAGCTGACGCCGCGCGGGATCATCGAGACGTTGAATCTGCGCCGGCCGATCTACCGCAAGACCGCGGCCTTCGGCCACTTCGGCCGCACCGAGCCGGAGTTCACCTGGGAGCGGTCCGACAAGGCCGCGGCGCTCAAGGCGGCCGCGGGCATCTGAGCGGTGCGGGTTGATGGCGCCGATTCCCCCAGGGCTCGGAGCCGCATGCGCCAGGCATTGATCGTGACGGCGGCCATTCCGGCCGCCGTCATTTTTTTTGTGCTGGCGACGCTGCCGCCGCGGCCGCGGACGGTGACGGCGTCCGACCCCGAGATCGCCCGGAGGACCGTGGCCGGGGCCTACCACGTGCATACCTTACGGTCCGACGGCTCCGGCGACCGCGCCGCCGTGGCGGCCGCCGCGGCGCGCGCCGGCCTGCGCTTCGTAATCGTCACCGATCACGGCGACGCCACCCGGCAGCCGGAAGCGCCGGCCTACATCGGCGGCGTCCTGTGCCTGGACGGCGTCGAGGTCAGCACCAGCGGCGGCCACTATGTCGCTCTCGGCCTTAAGGCGTCCCCCTATCCCCTCGGCGGCGAGGCGGCCGCGGTGATCGAAGACGTCGCCCGGCTCGGGGGCTTCGGGATCGCGGCGCACCCGGACTCGGCGCGGCCGGAGCTGGCCTGGGGGGCGTGGCAGGCGCCGTTCGACGGCATCGAGTGGATCAATGCCGACAGCGAATGGCGGAACGAGACCAGGGCACGGCTGGCGCGCGTGCTGCTCGCGTACCCGTTCCGGCCCGCGGCCGCGCTCGCGTCGATCCTGGATCGTCCCGTGAACACCATCGAGCGCTGGGATGCGCTGACCAGGACGCGGCCCGTGCTCGCGATCGCCGGCGACGACGCGCACGGCGGCGTCGGCCGGAGCGCCGAGTACCGCGGCACCACCACGCGTCCGTTCTGGACGCCGGGCATCCCCTCGTACGAGGCGTCGTTCCGGACCTTCAGCACCAATGTCGTCCTGCCGCGGCCGTTGACGGGGGACGCGGCTGCCGATGCCGCCGCTCTGCTCGACGCCGTCCGTCGCGGCGCCGTGTTCACGGCGGTGAACGCGCTGGCCACTCCGGCGGTGCTCGACGTGCGTGCCACCCGGGGCAGCACGACCGTAACGATGGGCGAGACGCTGACCCCGGGGCCGGTGACGATCGTCGCCAGTGCGTCCGGCCCCCCGGGTGCGCGCATGGTGCTGCTCCATGACGGCGCCGAGGTCGCGGCGGCGAGCGGCGGAGCGCTGCGGGCCGAGGTCGCGGAGGCCAGCGGGGCCTATCGGATCGAGGTGCACGTGCCCGGCGCGCCAGGCAGCCCGCCGGTGCCGTGGCTGTTCGGCAACCCGGTCTATTTCCTGCCGCCGCCGTCCGCGCCCGTCGTCCCGGCCATGGCGGAAGCCGTGCCGCTGCCGGCCGACATCTCCTGGCACGTCGAGAAGGATCGCGGCTCGACCGCGTCGATCGTACCGGGGCAGTCGGAGGTGGATTTCTTCTACAAGCTGCGCGGGCCGGGGCGGGGGAGCCAGTATGCCGCCGCCGTCGCCGACCTCCAGGGCCGCACGCTCTCGGGCGGCGCGATCGCCCTGACGGTGACGGCCGTCCGCCCCGCCAGGCTGTCGCTGCAACTTCGCTACCGCCGCGACGGCGGGGCGCGGTGGGGAAGGTCCTTCTATGTGGACGCGACGCCCCGCGAGGTCCGCATCCCGCTCGCCAGCCTGCTCCCCGCCGACCGCCAGTCCGGCCCGGCGCCGCCGCTGGCCCGCGCCACCTCGCTGATACTCGTCGCCGACCTGACCAACGCGCTTCCGGGCGCCGCCAACACCATCCGCATCTCCAACGCCGGCCTCGTCCCCTGACCGCTGCCCGCCCGGCCTCAATAGTGAACCAGTTATGTAGTATACTAGTTATCTGGTTAACTAGTTGACTGGTTTGCCTGCCTGGTGCGGCCGCGCTAACGAACCAGAACCCAGACCGAACCCCGAACCTCGAACCTGAACCCGGAACCCCGAACCCGGAATCCTGAACCCGGAGCTCAACTTGTTAATCGACCTCAACCCTCACGACGCGCGGCCGGTCTACCGCCAGATTGCCGATGAGGTGGAGCGTTGCGTCGCGACCGGTATTCTCAAGCCTGACGATCCCCTCCCGGCCGTGCGCTCCCTGGCGGCGGAGCTGAAGATCAACGCCAACACGGTGCAGCATGCCTACCGGACGCTGGTCGCCGAGGGGCGCGCCTATGTGAAGCGCGGGTTGGGGACGTTCGTGGCGCCGCGGCCTGCCGGCAGGGGCCGGCAGCCCGGCGTCGCCAGGCAGATCGCCGAGCGGATGCTGCGGGAGGGATTCCGCCACGGGCTGCTGGCAAGCGATCTGATTGCCGCGCTGCGCGAGATTTCGCCGGGTCGCGAGCACACGGAATGATCCGCCGGCGAAGCCTCAGTGCGCCGGAGCGCGTTGCGAGTAGCCCGCGTAGCCGAAGCTGGAAGCTGGAAGCCGGAAGCCGGAAGCCGGAAGCCGGAAGCTGGAAGCTGGAAACTGGAAGCTGGAAGCCGGAAGCTGAATCATGTCTTCGTCGTCAGGATCAGATACAGCGCGCAGGCGGTGACGATGATGTTGGGGGTCCAGGCGGCGAGGACGGGGGGCAGCATGCCGGTCTTGCCGATGGCGATGAAGACACTCATCACCAACCAGTAGGAGAGGGCAATGACGATGCCGAGGCCGATGCCGTAGAGGGCGCCGCGGCGTCCGGTGGTGACGCCGAAGGGGACGGCCAGGAGCGTCATCACAAAGGTGACGAACGGGAACGCGAGCTTGCGCTGCAGTTCGACCGCCTGTGGAATGTAGTTGAAGCCGCTCTGCGCGAGCTCGCCGATCGAGCGGCGGAGCTGGGCGGCGGCCATCATCTCGGCGTCGGCGAGCTCGGTGCCGAAGTAATCGGGAGACTCGAGCGCCAGTGGCTGGCGGGTGAAGCTTCTCCACGCGGGATTGCCGCTCGTCGGGAAGCTTTTGATCCAGCCGTCGCTCCCGGTCCAGCCCTGACGGTAGACGGCAGTGGCCGCGTAGGTCTCCGATCCCAGGCGCCACGCGCCGGGGATCAGCCGGTAGATGGTGAGCGCCGCCAGCGTGCGGCTGCGCGAGTCGAAGTGGGTGTAATGGTAGATGCTGCCGTCCTTGCCGATGATCCAGCTCCGGTTGAGTGGGCTGAACGTTTTGGGCGGCCGCCCGCGGATGATGTCGTCGATGACCCCGGCGCGACGGTTGGCCCGGGCGAGAATCTCCTGGTCGAGCGCGAACAGCGCCGCGCTCCAGCAGAGCGAGATCAGCACGACCGGCACCGCAATCCGGTAGAGGCTGACGCCGCAGGCTTTGATCACGGTCAGCTCGCTGGTGCGCGACAGGGTGCCAAAGGTGACGAGCACGCTCAGCAGTGCGGCAATGGGAATCACGAAATAGACGAACTGCGGCGTCTTGTAGACGAGCAGCTGCACCACCATGCTGCTGGTCGCCACCCCCTTGAACAGCTTGTCGGAGGCGTCAATGAAGGTCGAGATGTAGAACAGTCCGAGCAAGGCCAGGAACGACAGCGCGACGACACGCAGGTAGAGCCGGCTGACGTAGCGGTCGAGCAGCCCTGGGCCGGGCACCCGGAAGGCGGGCACGCGCAGGACGACGACGACGCGACGCCGCGCACCGGGTGCGGCGGCCGGGATGACCGCAGGCTCGGCGGTGCCACGCGTCCAGCGCGCCGGAAGATGGGGCATCGCAAACGGCAGGCTGATCGGCAGCTGGCGCTCCGAGAAGCGGGCCCGCCAGACCAGCGCGGCAGCGCCGAAGAGGCCGAGGACGGCGTTGGGGATCCAGCGGGACAGGTGCGCCAGGGTGTAATGGGAGCCCGGAGGGAGCGGGTCGGCGTAGTAGCCCTTGACGTACGCCTCGGCAAGAAACATCACGATGTAGTAGGCGAAGATCACGCCGACGCCGACGACGAAGCCGGCCAGCTTGCTGTCGCGGGCCACGGTGAGGCCGAGCGCGAGGCCGATGACGGCGAAGACGAAGCAGGCCGCGGGGATCGAGAACTTCTGCTGGATCTGCAGGATCTCCGGATGCGGCGAGAGGCCTCCGTTGAGCTTGGTCTGGATGTCCTTGCGAAGCTCACCGATGGTCTTTTCGGTCACCCCTTTCGGCAGCTCGGCGCGACGGAACACCGCGTCCGGATTCAGTGACATCGTCAGCTCGCCGAACGCGTAGGTCTGGGTTTCCCCGGGCTTGCCGCCCGAGTAGCGGATCCCGTTGCCGAGGACGAGGTCGACGCGCCGTTCCTCGCGTTTGAGGACGAGGCGCCCGCGCTCGGCGAGGTAGAGCTCGGTGGCATCCGCTTTGGCGGTAT
>JBDTOB010000274.1:0-4550 GCA_039933435.1 Acidobacteriota bacterium
CCAGCCGGCGGGCGATGGTGGCGCGGCGCTTCGACATCCGCACGCGCTCCTCGGTCCGTTCGCCCGGTGCCCGCCGCGGCGCCTCGGCGACGGGAGGTGCGGGACGGGCTTTCGCTTCGCGCCCCGCCGCGGCCGGCGGCTCGCCGGCGGACGCGGCACCGCCGCCACCCTTCGCCGCCGCCTCGACGTCGCGGCGCATGACCCGGCCGGCGTCGCCGCTGCCGCGGACGCGGCTGAGATCGACGTCCTTCTCTTCCGCGGCCTTCCGCGCCGTCGGCGTGGACCGCGTCTTCTCGGTCGAAGTCTTCGGATCCGCGGCCGGCTTCGCCTCAGCCGGCGGCTGGCCCTCAGCCCCCGCACCGGTGTCAGCAGCCGGCTTCGCCGTGGCGGCGGCGTCCTCGATCACCCCGAGCACCTCGCCCACTTTTACGTCCGCGCCGTCCTTGCGATCGATCCGCGACAGCACTCCCGCCTGGGTCGCCGCCACTTCGAGGTCGACCTTGTCGGTCTCGAGCTCGACCAGCGGGTCGCCAATCGCCACGGTGTCGCCTTCCTGACGCAGCCACTTGGCCACCCGGGCGTCGACGATCGATTCTCCGACTTCGGGCACGACTATGTTCGACGGCATGTAGCTATCCCTGACCTGAACCCCGTAGAACCGAACCTCGCAGAACCTCGTAGAACCGAACCTCGCAGAACCTCGCAGAACCGAACCTCGCAGAACCTCGCAGAACCTCGCAGAACAGAACCCCGCAGAACCCCGTGGAACCGAACCCTGCAGAACCCCGCAGAACCTCGTGGAACCCCGTGGAACCCTTGCCCCCGTGGCACCCTTGTTCAGCCTGTACTTCCCGTGAGCTGACTGTCCCGGCGGGCCTTCTTCGCCACCGGGCCGGACCCGTGCGACCGCGACGGATCCCCGTAGGCCTGCTTGACGAGCGCCTGCTGCGCGAGCGCGTGGCGGGAGACCGAGCCTTCCGCCGGGCTGGCGCTGCGCGGCCGGGCGACGCGGCGCACCGTCCGGCCGCCCGACAGTTCCTCGAGATGCGGGCGGATGAAGTCCCAGGCGCCCATGTTCTCGGGCTCTTCCTGGACCCACACCACCTCGTCGGCCTTGTCGTAGACGTCCAGCATCGCGCGCAGATCGCGCATCGGCACCGGATAGAGCTGTTCGACGCGGCAGATCGCGACGTCGGTGCGCGTCCCCCGCAGCTCGCTGGCGATCAGGTCGACGTAGACCTTGCCGGAGCAGACCAGCACGCGCCGGACCTCGTCCGCGCGCGCCGCGGCCTCTTCGTCGCGCAGCACCATGCGGAAGCGCCCCTCGGCGAACTCGCGCGGCGCCGAGGCGACGCTGGCGTGCCTGAGCAGACTCTTGGGGGTCAGCACCACCAGCGGGAGCGGATCGATCTGCAGCAGCGCCGCCTGGCGGCGGAGCAGGTGAAAATACTGCGCCGCGGTGGTGCAGTTGGCGATGCGGATGTTGATGTCGGCGGCCAGCTGCAGGAACCGCTCGGGCCGCGCGCTGGCGTGATCCGGCCCCTGCCCTTCGTGCCCGTGCGGCAGCAGCAGCACCAGCGACGGCTTGGTGCCCCACTTGCTGCGCGCCGACACCAGGAACTCGTCGATCATCACCTGGGCGCCGTTGATGAAGTCGCCGTACTGCGCTTCCCAGATGACCAGCCGCGACGGCTCCTGGATGTTGTAGCCGTACTCGAAGCCGACCACGGCGTTCTCGGTCAGCGGACTGTTGTGAATCTCGAAGGCGGCGCGCGCCTGCGGCAGCGCCTGCAGCGGCACGTAGACGCGGCCGTCGGTGGCATCGTGCAGCACCGCATGACGGTGGCTGAACGTCCCGCGCTCGACGTCCTCGCCGGTCAGCCGGATGCTGACGCCGTCGGCCAGGATGGAGGCCAGCGCCAGCTCCTCCGCCGCGGCCCAGTCGACGGTCCGTTCGTCCGGCGCCGCGAACATCTGCGACCGCTTCTCGCGCATCCGCTCGAGCTTGCGGTGGATGGCGAAGCCGTCCGGCACCCGCAGCAGCGCGTCGTTGAGCTCGCGCATCCGCTCGATCGGCACCATGGTTTCGGCCTTGGCGGCCGCTCCCGGCGGCGCCGGCTCGGGCTCCGGCTCGACGAAGTCGCGCTCCGGGCGCAGCTCGTCCATCGCCCGCTGCAGCTCCGCCGTGTGCTTCTGCACCAGCGCCTCGGCGTCGGCGGACTCGCCGCGCTCCCCGAGCGTCCGCGCCCACTGCTCGCGAACGGTGGGGTGGGCGGAGATCTTCCGATACATCAGCGGCTGGGTGAACGCCGGCTCGTCGCCTTCGTTGTGCCCGTGACGGCGATAGCCGATCAAATCGATCAGGAAGTCGCGCTGGAAGCGCTCCCGGTACGCGGCCGCCAGCCGCGCCGCTTCGACGCAGGCCTCGGGGTCGTCGGCATTGACATGGACGATCGGAATCTTGAAGCCGCGCGCCAGCCCGCTCGCGTACGAGGTGCTGTACTCGTCTTCGGCCTCGGTCGTGAACCCCAGCTGGTTGTTGGCGATGATGTGGATCGTGCCGCCAGTCCGATACCCCGGCAGCCGGCCGAGATTGAGCGTCTCGGCCACCACCCCCTGGCCCGGGAAGGCGCCGTCGCCGTGAATCAGAATCGGCAGGCTCCGTGCCGGGTCGAAGGCCGCCGGGCCGGGCGCGTCAACGACGGTGCCGGCGGCGCGCGCCATGCCTTCGACGATCGGATCGACCGCCTCGAGGTGGCTCGGGTTCGGCGGCAGGGTCACCACCACGTCCATGGCGCGCCCGCCCTTGAGCGCCCGGTGCGCGCCGGCGTGGTACTTGACGTCGCCGGTCCACGTCATGTCCTCGCGGAAGCCGCGCGACGACACCGGCTCCTTGAACTCCGCCAGGATCTGCGTGTACGGCTTGTTCAGCACGTGGGCCATCACGTTCAGCCGGCCGCGATGCGCCATGCCGATGAGGATGTTGCGGATGCCGCCCTCGGCGGCCTCGCCGATAATCTCGTCGAGCAGCGGCACCAGCATGTCGAGCCCCTCGATCGAGAAGCGCGTCTTGCCGGGGAACACCCGGTGCAGGAAGCGCTCGAAGACTTCGACCTGGGTCAGGCGGTCGAGGATCGCGCCCGGACTGATGGGATCGGCGGGGGCGCGGAAGCGGCCCCCTTCGGCGGCGTGGCGCAGCCACTGGCGCTCTTCGGGAACGAAGACGTGCGCGTAATCGTAGCCGGTGGTCGAACAGTAGACGCGGCGGAAGGCGGTAATCACGTCCAGCATGCTCGCGGCGCCGTCGGCCAGCGGCGACGACACCAGCGAGGCCGGCAGGCTGCGGAGATCGTCCTCGGTGACGTCGTGGGTCTCGGCGAGCAGCGACGGATCGCCGCTGCCGATGCGGTTGCCGAGCGGGTCGAGCCGGGCCGCCAGGTGACCGTACATGCGGATCGACTGCGCGAGACTGACGGCGCCGACGACCTTCTGCAGCGGAATGCCGTCGGGCACCGGCGCTGTCTCCGACGGCGGCGTCCAGCGCTCGAACAGCGCGCGGCTCTCCGCATCCACGGATGAGGCGTCGCGCCGGTACTTCTCGTAGAGCTCGAGGACATATCCGCGGTTCAGCCCGGTGAACTCCTGCCACCCTGCCATATCCCCTGATCCTACCCTATTGCCGGGACGGCTTTGCAGCCGCTGGGGGGCGTCTGGGCCCCGTCGGCTTACTCCGACAGGTCCGGCGGTGGCTGCGGCGGCGACGGAATGACCCTGAGGAACTGCCCGCGCTGGAGCAGTTCGCGCCCCTTGCCGCCGCGTCCGGTGATCTCGTACTTGGTCGTGCTGATGGTCTGCTCGGCGCCGCGGCTGGTTTCCACGGTCATCAGGTCGCGGTCCCCGGTCGAGGCGATGAAGCCGAGCACCCGATCCGTGTCCGACGCCAGCTTGATGAGGATCACCCCGCGTCCCGGCCCGGACAGGAAGTTCACTTCGTCGGCGGCGCAGAGGATGGCCCTGGCTTCCCGCGTCGCGGCGATCAGCGTCTCCCCGCCGGCGAGCCGCGCCACGCCGACGAACTCGGCGCCGTCGGCCGCCCGGGCAAACCGCCGGCCCGACCGCGTGCTGGGCTCGGCGAAGGGCTCGAGGCTGAACCGCATGCTGTAGCCGTCGCTCGTGACCGCCACCGCATGCACCGGCGGCTCGGCCCCTTCCCTCTTCGGCGCGATGGTTCCCGCGACCCGGGAATCAAGACTGAACGCCGCGACGATGCGCTCGCCGTCCTTGAGCTTGAAGAAGCGCTGGATCGGCTCGCCGTAGCCGGTTGATGCCGGCAGGTCGGCGATCCGCGAGCTGTAGGCGACGCCGAAATTGCTGAAGAACACCACCGCGGCCCGGGTGCTTCCGGCCACCGCCGCCATCACCGTATCCCCCTCGCGCACCCGCGTCGCCGCCAGGTCCTTCACTTCCTTCTGGCGCTTGACCCAGCCGTCGCGCGACACCAGCACGACGTTGTCCTCGTCGACGATGAAGTCCTCGGCGGTGTATTCCGC
>JBDTOB010000275.1:0-4524 GCA_039933435.1 Acidobacteriota bacterium
AGCCGCCCGTCCCGGCTGGAAACAGGATGACGTCCCGCGCGCTCCAGGTCGCGCCAGCGAACGTCGACGCGGGGCTGACGACGGTCTGGGCGATGCCCGTCGACACCCGAACCTTCTTGAGACTATTGTCGGCAAAGAAGCCGATCCATTGGCTGTCGGGCGACCAGAACGGTGTGTTCGCGCCCTCGGTGGCGGACAGCACCTGTTCGCGGTCGGTATCGAGCGCTCGAAGCCACAGGTGCCTGATGCCATCGGCTCCGGCTGCGACATAGACGAGGTCGCGGCCGTCGGGCGACAGTGCCAGGGGTATGTCCTGAGACGATGTCAATGTTTCGCCTGCGGGGGGGGCAATCGTGAAGCGCACGGTGGCCGTCGCCTGGCCCGGCGCCGTCCCTGGGACGCCTCGGCGTCCAGACACAACCCACGCGCCGGCGATCGACGCGATGACCAGGAGGAGCCAGGCGGCGCGTTCGACCGACCGCCCTCGCCGAACCCCCGGCGATAGCGGCGGTTCGAACGGTTGGGCCGCAGCGGCAATCGTCCGGAGTTGGAAGAGCAGATCGTTCATCGTCTGCCATCGGTCCTCGGGAGCCTTGGCCAGACACCTGGAGATCGTCCGGACGAGCAGCGATGGCACTTCTGGCGCGAGTTCCGCAATCGGCTGCGGATCGTCCTTGAGGATGGCGCTGATCAGCCCGACAGGGCTGTCGCCACGAAAGGCTCGTGCGCCGGTGAGCATTTCATAGGCCACGGCGCCGAAGGCGAAGATGTCCGTTCGCGCATCGACCGGGCGCGCCTCGACCTGCTCGGGAGCCATGTACTGCGGCGTGCCCACAATCGTGCCCTCCGCCGTCAGCGTTCGGGCAGCCTCCGTCAGCGGCACGTCGAAGGATCCGGCGAGCAGCCGCCTGGCCACTCCAAAGTCCAGCACCTTGACCCCGGACCTGGTGAGCATGACGTTGGAGGGCTTGACGTCCCTGTGGACCACGCCCGCGCGATGGGCGGTGTCGAGTGCGTCGGCGATCTGCGTCGAGTACTCGAGCGCCGCCGCCAGGGGAGGGCGTCCGCGCACCAGCCGCGCCTCGAGCGTCTCCCCTTCGATGTACTCCATCACCAGGTACTGGACGTCGCCCTCGATTCCGACATCGTGGAGCGTGCAGATGTGCGGGTGGTTGAGGCGGGAGACCGATTGCGCTTCGCGCCGGAAGCGCTCCCGCCATGCGGGATCGTGCGACACGTGCGCGGGGAGCGTCTTGATGGCGACGATCCGCTGCAACCGCGTGTCGAACCCGCGGTAGATCTCGCCCATGCCGCCGGTCGCGATCAGTTCCTTGATCTCGTAGACGCCGCCGAAGACGCAACCGATGAACTGGCCGGGTGCCGCTGGTTCCTGCAGCCGGCTGCGTTCACTCGCGATCATCGCCGCGAGCACCGGGTGCGCCTCTGCCGCCGGCGTCTCGATGAAATCCGCGGACTTGTGCCGATAGGCGAGGAGCGACTCGACTTCGTGCCGCAGGCCGCCGTCATCGCGACAGGCGTCCGCGAGAAACGCCGTGCGTGCGTCCCCCTCACGTTCCAGAGCCTCGTGATAGAGCCGCTCGACGTCCCGCCACCGCTCGGGCGTCATCTACGTGTTCTCGAGCTCTCGCAGCAGCCAGGCTTTCGCCAGACCCCAGTCGCGCATCACGGTCGTGGTCGACACCTTCAGCACTTCGGCGGTCTCCTCGACACTCAGGCCGCCAAAGAACCGCAGCTCGACAATCCTGCTCTTTCGTTCATCGAAGGCGGCGAGCGCCGTCAGTGCGTCATCGAGCGCGATGACGTCAGCGCCCGGCTCGCTCGACACGGCGAGCGCTTCATCCCACGAGACCTGTATGACGTCGCCGCCGCGTTTGAGCTTCCGTCGCGCGCGCGCCATATCGACCAGGATGAACCGCATCAGCCGCGCGGAGACCGCGAAAAAGTGCGCGCGATTCTGCCAGCGGACCCGGCTGGAATCGATCAGCCGCAGATACGCCTCGTTGACCAGCGCCGTCGTCTGGAGGGGATGGCCGGGGCGTTCTCGCGACATCCGCCGATGCGCGAGCTGATGCAGGGCGTCGTGCACGAGCGGCATCAGCCGGTCGAGCGCGGTCGCGTCGCCGTCGCTCCAGGCAATCAGCAGCTGCGTGATTTCCTGTGGCGGCGGCCTGTCGATCGAGCCGCTGGGGTCCACGCGCGTATCTTGGCACAAAGGATCGGCAGTCGCACGGGTGGCAGTTCCGGACGGCGGACGACGCTTATATGTCTGGAGGCTGCCGATGCGACGTTACCTCTCGGCTATAGTCGTCTTTTGTCTGACCTTGACCTCGACGCTCGCACTGAAGGCCCACGACGCGGTTCCGACCGCGCGACCAGACGGCGCAGCCGTGCAGCAGGGGTCAGCCTGCGGCGGTGAGCCGTGCGATGCGTTCGCACGCGGCGCCAGAGCGTTCCTCGATCGCCGTCTGCGCGGCCTCGGCGCAAACGGGCGCGCCTGCGCCGACTGCCACATGTTGACGGACCATTTTCAGCTCTCACCCGGCAGCGTTGAGGCGAGGTTTCGCATCCTCCAGTTGCGCCGTCGATGGGATCCGGACGCCGATGATCCACTCTTCCGCCCGATTGACGCCGACGATTTCCGCAGCAACGGCGAGCACGCCAGCGACTTCAGCAATCTTCGACAGAACGGCCTGGTTCGAGTCGAGCTGCCGCTGCCGGCCAACGTCAGGCTCATCGATCCGGCGACCAACCAGCCGTCGAGCGAGACGGTCGCGGACGTGTGGCGCGCCGTACCGAGCGTCAACGACGTCGCGCTGACGGGGCCGGACGGAGTCAATCTCTGGCCGCGGGGGCCGAACGAGAGCGGCGGATATCAGTTGGACGGCCGGATGGCCACGCTCCAGGAGCAAGCGCTCGGCGCCCTGGTCCATCACGCGCAGATCCAGAACCCACCTCCGCAGAGGCTGCTTGACGACCTGGCGGCGTTTCAGCAGGTGCTGTTCACAAACCATCGCGTGCGCGCGCTGTCCGAGGCTGTCACGGCGGGAACGCCGCTGCCCGACCCGGACCCGCCATTGAACGAACTGGAACAGCAAGGCAAGGTCGTGTTCCAGCGTGCGTGCGCGCATTGCCACGGGGGTGCGGGACAATCGACGGCTCAGCCGCCAGTCATCCGATTTCACGATATCAACACGCAGTGCCCGCGCCCGGTCGACACCGTCACGCCGGCGCGATTCACCTTCGCGGCCTGCACGCCAGGGCTCGAGCGCAACGCGCGGACCTACGAGATCACGCTGGCCAACGGCAGCAGAATCCGCCGGACGAGCTCCGATCCAGGCCGCGCGTTGTTGACGGGATTCGTCGGCGGTCCGCCACCAACCGACGACTGGAACAAGTTCGACATCCCTGGGCTTCGCGGAATCCGCCACACCGCGCCCTACTTTCACAACAACAGCGCCGCGACCCTGGAAGACGTCGTCGATCATTACATCGAATTCTTCAAGCGGGTGCAGGTGACCGCGCCCCTGTTCACTGCGCCGCCGGTGGCATCGACGGATGGCGTGCACTTCGATCGGATTCCCACGCCCGAAGAGCGGCCGGCCCTGCTGGCGTATCTGCGAAAGCTGTAGCCTCGAGAAGCCTCCAGGGCGCAAATCGCGGATTGCGGAAGGGTGCAGGCCTTGACGTGCAGCCGCAGGCCGCTCAGCGGAACGTGAGGCTGACGGCGGGGTCGGCCGGCTCCACCGCCGGCAGCTCGATCAGTCGCACCAGCTGCTTCGGCCGATCGATGGCGAAGACCGTGCGCGAGCCGTCCTGCGCCCACGAGAACGCCTGCCCGTCCGCCTCGAGGTCGATGGTCGCCACGTGGATCAGCGTCGGCCCCATCGGCGGGCGCGCGACCACGTAGATCTCGGGGCGGTCGTGGCCGAGCAGGTAGAGATAGCCGTCGGGGCCGATGGCGCCGCCGGAGGCGGCATGGGGCGCCATCCGCTCGAGCACCGATGCCGGAAACAGCCAGCCCCCCGTGCGCCGCCACTCGGCGTCGTAGGTCACCACGCTCGAGAAGCGATGGTCCTTGAACGGGACGCCGCCGGTCTCGTCGTAGTGCGCGAAGCCGGCGATCCATCCGCCGCGGTAGCGGTCGAACCAGGTCAGCGAGCCTTCGTCGAGCAGCCCGAGGCTGTGGCTGTCGGCGTGGGCCAGCGTGGCGGCGTCGAACTCTTCGATGGACGAGCCCATCGGCGTTTGCGGATAGTTGGAGTTGGCGCACCACAGCCGGCCGCGGTCGGCGAGGCAGCTGTTGAGGTGCCGGATCATCCCGTTCCTGGCGCCGCGCCACTCGGCGCCGCGGCGCCCGGTGTCGATTGCGTACTTGGCAATCAGCGTATTGGTGACGGCGTAGAAATGCTGGCGGTCGGCCGCCACCCCCTGGCCGGCTTCCGGCGCCGGGAACTCGCGCAGGGTGCGCGCGGTGAGGTGGCGGACCGCCGGCGGCGCGTAGTC
>JBDTOB010000276.1:0-4508 GCA_039933435.1 Acidobacteriota bacterium
GTCACGTTGGTGCGCATGCCGAGACCGTGGGCGAGGCGGTGGATCGCCAGGTAGCGATCGGCGTCGCACTTGTCGTGGCAGATCTTGCGGCGGACGCGCTCGGCGAAGATCTCGGCGCCGCCGCCCGGCAGTGAGTCGAGGCCGGCAGCCTGGAGCTCGCGCAAAATCTGTTCGTCGCTCATGCCGTAGAGATCGGCGAAGAAGGCGATCTCGACGGCGGTGAAGCACTTGAGGTGAATGCCGGGGCGGATCTGTTTGAAGCCGCGCAGCATGTCCAGGTAGTAGCTGAACGGCAGCTCGGGGTGCAGGCCGTTGACGACGTGGATTTCGGTGAGCGGCTGGGCGGCGCGCTGTCGCAGCTTGTCCCAGGTTTGCTCGAGCGACATGGTGTAGGAGCCAGGGTCGCCGGGCTTGAGTCGCGCGAACGAGCAGAAGAGACAGCTCGCCACGCAGACGTTGGTGGCTTCGACCCGGATGTTGAAGTTGTAGTAGGTGCGGCCGCCGTGCCGCTTCTCGCGCTCGCGGTTGGCGAGCGAGCCGAGCGCCATCAGATCGGGGCAGGCGAACAGCCGGACGCCGTCCTCGAACGTCAGCCGCTCGGAGGCGTCGAGTTTTTCGGCGATATCGGAGAGGCCGGCGGCGGAAACGCGGGGCGATAAGGATCCGGCCTCGGGATTCCGGGTTTCCACCTTCATTGCTCGATCCCCAGGATCTGGACGCGGAGGGAGCGCGCCCTCGGTCCGTCGAGCTCGCCGACGAGGATCCGCTGCCACTGGCCGAGGACGGTCTGGCCGCCCGAGACCTGGAGCGACAGGCTGTGGCCGAGCAGCATCGCCCGGAGATGGGCGTCGGCGTTGAAGCGGTCGCAGTCGGAGTGTTCCGGATCGTTGTGCATCCAGTCGGCGTCGCGATCGACGATCTGCTCCAGCAGCCGCTTGATGTCGGCGTGCAGCGCGAGCTGCGATTCGTTCATGAACACCGCGAAGGTGGTGTGCATCGACCAGAGGCTGACGAGCCCCTCGCGGACCCCGGAAGCCGAGACGATAGCCGTGATCCGGTCGGTGACGTCGATGAGCTCGACGCGCTGATCCGTCTGGACCGGCAGGGTCTCGGTGCGGACGACCATCCGGCCGGCCGCGGACGCCGCCGCGGCGCCGGTTGATTCCGCGACATTCACGGTTGAGCTTTTTGTCATCGATGATCCCGTGACGCGTCCGGCCAGCCCGGCCGTGCGAAACGCTGCAAACACTTCATCTTACCGCGTTCCCGGGTGCTATACTTCCCCCACAACTGACGCTTGAACCGGTGACCTCGCAATCACCAGTTCTGCCCGGCGGTCGCGCGAAGTGGGTGCAAATCCCACGCGGTGCCGCCACTGTAAGCGGGGAGCCGCATCCCCCGGCCGGACTGCCGGCAGCCACTGCGAAGACTCGGTCTTCGCGGGAAGGCGGGGATGCACGCTACGATCCGCAAGCCAGGATACTGACGCCGGGCTCGTCCTTTTCCGCCTCCGTAGTGAGGCATCGGCGCGTTCCACGCCGAAAAGGAGCCCCTTGCGATCACGTGTCCGCGCCATTTCCCTTCACCTTGCCTCACTGACCCTCGCCGCGACAGCTGCCCATGCCGGCCCGCTGACGGGGCGCGTGGTGGATCCCGACGGCCGCGGCGTCCCCGGGGCGCAGGTCATCCTGCTCACCGGCGGTTCCGTGCTCCGCAGCACGCACAGCGACCCGCACGGAGGCTTCACGCTGACGGCGCCCGACGCCGGCCCGCTCGAGCTGCGCGTTGCCGTGGACGGCTTCCGCGCCGCCGTGAGGGCGCTCGACGGCTCGCCACAGCCGACCGCGGTCGGCGACGTCGCGCTCGGGATCAGCGCCGTCTCCGAGTCGCTGATCGTCTCGGCCGCGCAGGTCGAGATTCCGCTCTCACAGGCCTCTTCCGCGGTCACCATCATCACCGGCGCAGAGCTCGAGGCGCGGCAAGTGACAACGGTCGCCGATGCGCTGCGGCAGGTGCCGGGCCTCACGATCGCCCGCTCGGGTGGGCCAGGCGCGCTGACCGCCGCCTTCCCCCGCGGCGGAGAGTCGGACTACACGCTGGTCTTTCTCGACGGCATCCAGCTGAACGCCTTCGGCGGCGGCTTCGACTTCGCGCACCTCTCCACCGCCAACATCGATCGCATCGAAGTCGTCCGCGGGCCGCAAAGCGCGCTCTACGGCTCCAACGCCATCGGCGCCGTCGTCCGCATCGTCACCCGCACCGGCGGGCCGGTGCGCGGCGGCGCGGCAATCGAGGGCGGCAGCTTCGGCACCAGCCGCGTCTCGGCGGCCTCGTCCGGCGCGGCCGGGCGCTGGTTCTGGGGCGCCGGAGCGGACCGGATTGCCAGCGACGGGTTCGATGGCCGACGCACGGCGGACGGCGAGGTCGTCGCCAACGACCGCTACGAGCGGACCGAGTCGGCGGGCAGCGGCGGCTGGCGGAACGACGCCGGCGCGATGCTGCGCGGGGAGCTGCGGTTCGCCCGCGACGACCGGGGCTTCCCCGGACCGTTCGGGTCCAACCCGGCCGGTATCTTCACCGGGATCGACAGCACCTCGAGGGGCACCGACGACCGCTGGAGCGCCTCGCTCGGCGGCGCGGTGCCGGCCGGCCGCCGGGTGCGCGCCGCAGGCCAGGTCACCTGGAACACCATCGACGGCCACTTCGCTGCCGCCTCCGCTTATTCGCCGGGCGGCGTCAGCCTCTCGCAATCGGGATCGCGGCGGCTGTCAGCGCGGGGTCAGGCGGACATCGTCATCGCGCGCGGCTTCGACGCCTCGGCGGGTGTGGAGCTGCAGCGCGAGCGCGTCACCAGCACCTACATCACCGCCAGCAGCGGCGCCATCCCGATCGAGCGCAGCGTCGCGGGCTACTTCGGCGAGGCCCGCTGGAGCCGCGCCGATCGGCTGTTCGTGACCGGCGGCATCAGGCTCGAAGACATCCGCCGCGACGCCGTGCCGGCGCTCGACGATCCCTACAGCCCGCGCCCCGCGATGGCGGCCGACAGCGTCACCTCGGTGAACCCCCGCATCGCGGCGTCCTACACGCTGCGCCGCACGCCCGGGGCCGATACCCGCGTGCGGGCATCGGCCGGGACCGGCATCCGTCCGCCGGACGGCTTCGACATCGCCTACACCGACAACCCGTCGCTCAAGCCCGAACGCACCCGCAGCGTCGAGGCCGGCGTCGAGCAATCGCTGGCGTCAGGTCGCGCCGTCGTCGAAGCGACCTACTTCCGCAACACCTTCGACGACCTGATCGTCGCGGTCGGACGCTTCGCGCAGTCGAGCCGCTACCGCACCGACAACATCTCCAACGCCCGCGCCCGCGGGATGGAGCTGGCGGCGACGACGCGCGAGCGCGCCGGCGGGGTGGATCTGCAGGCGCGGCTGACCTACACGTTTCTCGACAGCGCCATCCTGGCGGTGGACCGCGCCGGCGCCGCACCGCCGCCGTTCGAGCCGGGCCAGCGGCTGCTGCAGCGCCCGCGGCATCAGTGGGCCGTCGATCTCAGCGCCGCACAGGGGCGCTGGACCACCTGGGTGCGGGGCGGCGGCCGAGGACGGGTGCTGGCGGTGGAGCCGTCGTACGGGACCTTCGGCGGGCTGTTCGATGCCGCCGGCTACGCCGCCTGGAATGCGGGCGGGTCGGTGCGGCTGACGAAGCAGCTCGAGGCCTTCGCCCGGGTGGAGAACCTGCTCGGCCGATCGTACGAAGAGGTGTTCGGGTTTCCGGCGCTCCCGCGGGGCGTCTTTGCCGGGCTGCGGGTTGCTGCAGGCCGTTGACGTCGCGTTCGCCTACGGCCGCGCGCCGGTGCTGCGCGGGGTGTCGATCGAGGTCCCGGCGAGGGGCTTCGTCGGCATCCTCGGCCCGAACGGATCGGGCAAGACCACGCTCCTGAGAGTCCTGGCCGGGCTGCTGCGGCCGTCGGCCGGGCGCGTCCTGCTCGAAGGGCAGGCGTTCGGCCGGACTCCTCGGGGCACGCTGGCGCGCCGCATGGCGGTGGTGCCGCAGGAAACCCATCTCGCCTTCGACTACAGCGTGATGGAAGTGGTGCTGATGGGGCGCTATCCCCACCTGCGCACGTTCGAGGTCGAGGGGCCGTCCGACTTCGCGATCGCGCGTGATGCGCTGGCCGCGACCGGGACGCTGGGCCTGGCGGACCGCGAGTTCGCGACGCTCAGCGGCGGCGAGAAGCAGCGCGTCATCATTGCCGCGGCGCTGGCGCAGATCGCCGGGGCCAGCGGCAACGGTCTGCTGCTGCTCGACGAGCCGACCGTGGCGCTCGATCTCTCCTACCAGCTCGAGCTCGCCGAACTGCTGCGCGATCTCCAGCGCCGCCTGCCGATCGCCGTCGTGGTCTCGACCCACGATCTCAACTTCGCCGCCAGCGTCTGCCGCACGCTGGTGCTGCTGCGCGAGGGCACGGTGCTGGCCAGCGGGCCGACCGCGGATGTGCTGACGCCCGG
>JBDTOB010000277.1:0-4507 GCA_039933435.1 Acidobacteriota bacterium
CGGGGCCGGAGGGTGACGGCGTGGAGCAGCCGCGCCCGATCGGCCGCACCGGTCCAGCACGGACGCGGGGCCTCGAGCGCCATGCTGACGCCGCCCGGGCTCCGGGCGATGCGCTCGCCGCCGAGCAGCACCGCCGCGGTCTGGCTGCCCTCGAGCAGGCGGGCGATGCGCATCCAGGTGGTGTGCGGGAAGCGCCGCACCAGGGGCGCCGGCACGTCGGTCAGATCGAAGGCCACCAGGCCGAAGCCGCCGGCCTGGAGCACCAGGTGCATCGCCTTGAGCGCGCGGGTGGCGTCGCCGGTGTCGCGGATCCAGAGCAGCGCCGACAGATCGAGCCCGGCGGCCTCGGCCGACGCCGGGTCGAAGCGATCGCTGGTGTCGATGAGCGCCGCCGCCTCGCCGCGATCGGCTGCGGCGGCCAGCGCCGCGGCGAGCACGGTCGAGCGGCCGGCCGAGCGCGGCCCGACGATTTCCGACAGCTGGCCACGGGGCAGGCCGCCGGCCAGCGCGGCGTCGAGCGCGGCCAGGCCCACCGGCGCGACCTCGCGCCCCGGCTGCCGCCAGGGCGCGGCAGAGGTCAGGGTGACGTCCAGCCTGGACGCCTTGAGCAGCAGTTCGATCTCGGCGCGCGCACCCATGTCTGTTTTCGCTTTTTATTCGCCTGGCCAGCCGCGAGTATAGTGGCGTCCGGGCCGGGGATCAAGCGGCCCGTCCGAGGTCGGTGTAAGCCTTGGAGGACTTGGCTGTTAAGATAAGTGCCGCTTGCCTACTCCGCTGCAGATGAAGGCCGATCCGGTACCTGAAATGGGGTATGGCACGCCCGTTCCCTTCAGCCATCCGCTGCTGCAGCGCACCCTGACGGCGTTCACCTACCGCGATTTCCGGGTGCTGTGGTTCGGGGCCTTCATCTCCACGGTCGGCACCTGGATGCAGAAGGTGGCCCAGAGCTGGCTGGTCTTCGACCTGACCAAGTCCTCCTTTTTCCTGGGCCTCGACGATTTCCTCGGGCAGCTGCCGATCCTGCTGTTCACGCTCATCGGCGGCGTGATTGCGGACCGGCACGACCGCCGCCGGCTCCTGCTCGGCTCGCAGTACGCGCAGATGGCCACCGCCTTCGCCCTCGCGTGGCTGGTGTTCGCCAGCCACGTCCACGTCTGGCACATCCTGGCGCTGTCAGCGGTCACCGGCTTCGCGCAGGCCTTCGGCGGTCCTGCCTATCAGTCGCTGATTCCCTCGCTGGTGCGCAAGCAGGATCTGCCGAACGCGATCGCGCTCAACTCGATTCAGTTCAATCTCGCGCGCGTATTCGGTCCGCTGCTGGCGGGCGGCGCGCTGTTGCTCTTCGGCACCGCCGCCTGCTTCGCGCTGAACGGCGTCTCGTTCGTGGTGGTGATCGTGGCGCTGATGTCGCTGCACATCCGGCATATCCGGCTGCCGGACAAGAAGCCGATGCTCGAGGACATGAAGGGGGGCATCGCCTACGCGCGGAGCCAGCCCTCGATCGTCGCGCTGACCGTGCTGGCGTTCCTGACCACCTTCCTCGGACTGCCGCTGCTGACCTTTCTTCCGGTGTTCGCCCGCGAGACGTTTCACGGCGATGTCTCGAGCTACACCTACATGATGGCGTTCTCCGGGGCCGGAGCGGTGATGGGGGCGCTCGGGGTGGCGTGGATGGGGCGGGCCCGGCGCATGGGGCTGATCCTGCTGCTGGTCCAGGTCGCCTTCGGAGGGCTGGTCACCGCCTTCGCGCTGTCGCGCACCTGGTGGCTGAGCTGCGCCATCCTCTTCCTCGCCGGCGCCGCGCTGATTATCGTCTTCTCGATGACGGCGTCGCTGGTCCAGCTGATCGTTCCGGATCACCTGCGCGGCCGGGTGGTGAGCATCTACATGGTGGCGTTCCGCGGCGGGATGCCGCTCGGCAGCCTGGCCGGCGGCTATGTCGCCAGCCTGACCAGCGCTCCGCACGTGCTTGCCGTCAACGGCGCGCTGGTGTCGGTCGTCGCGGTCTACTTCCTGCTGCGGGGCGAGGGCATCAGGGGGCTGTAAGGACGGACGGCACGCGTCGGGTGGGGCGGGCCGCGCCTCAGGCGCTGACGATCCAGAAGACGCCCAGGGCGATCGATGACACCGCCATCGCGCCGCCGGCGGCGCGCTCCAGCCGGGCGACCCGCGGCGCCGACATCACCCCCGCCAGCACCACGCCGAAGATCGCCATCGCCAGCAGGATCCCGACCGCGAACACCACGATCAGCCCGAGCAGCCGTGGCAGCGGCGCCGCGCCGATGCCGAGCGGCAGCAGCGTCAGCGCGCGCAGGCCGCTCACCGCAAACGCCGCGCCGATGATCGCCGGCAGATGCGAATGCCGCCCGGCACCGGCGTGGCGCTCGCGCCGGCCGAGGTGCAGGTGCCCTCGCGGCGCGGTCTCGAGGGTCCCGTCGTGGGCATGTCCATGGCGCCGGCTGGCGAGCACGCCCCACAACCCGGCGCCCCCCAGCAGCACCAGCAGGATGCCGCCCAGCCGCTCGCCGGCGCGTTCGAACACCAGCGGCACCGACCAGCCGAGCACGACCAGCGCCCCGGCGCCGCAGGCCAGCAGCAGGGCATGGCCGGCCGCGAAGCGCAGCGCGATCCCCAGCGCCCGCGCGCGGCGGGCCGACGGCGAGTCGGCGCCGGGACGGATCGACAGCGCCGCGATCGCCATCAGGTGATCGGCGCCGAGGCCGTGCAGGAAGCCGAGGAGGAGGGCGGACGCCGCGAGGATCAGGGCGCGATCCTCCCGGCAGGCGTGAGCGCGACCGTCCACACCACCGGCACGGTCACCGGCAGGTAACAGATGGTGTCGTCGCAGGCCTGATACCGCAGCGTGCCCTTCACGGTGAGGCCGCCCGCCGCGCGTGCGCGGCCGAGCGCCGCCGGCGCCAGCGTCACCGTCTGGAGGATCCGGAACCGCTGGCTGTAGACCGACTGGGTCTCGTCGATCGCCTCGATGCGGATCTTCTCCGGCCTGGGAAACTGCGGCACGCCGGCCTTGATCGCCGGGTCCGGCTGCAGGGTGAGCGAAATCGGGATGTACTCCTGCTGCGGCGGAGCGTAAACGTGCATCGCCGGCTTCGGCGACACCTCCAGCGCCAGCGTCACCCGGCCGCCGGCTTCGGCGGCGGCCACGGACGGCGACGCGGTGAGATGCTTGGTGTCGATCGGTGTCTCCGGCGCCGCCGCGGCGACCCCGGCCCCCAGCATCAGCGCCAGGCCCGCCCCCCACACATTCAGCATTCGTCGATTGTGCCACATCGGGGATCAAAAAAAGGGGCAGGGCGTGTGGCCCTGCCCCGGTCGTCCGGCTCCGTGACGCGCGGTCAGTTGCGGTGGCGGGTGACCTGGTCCCAGAGCGTCGCGCCGCCGCCGCCGAGCACCGCGCCGATGAGCGCCCCCTTCTTGCCGCCGATCGCCGCGCCGACGCCCGCGCCCGCGCCCGCGGAGCTGCCGATGATCACCGCGCTCTTCTTGACCGAGCGGACCGGGACACGACCGACCGGCCGGTCGTAGACCACCTGCCGCGCCTGCACCGGCGCCGATGCCCGCGGATACGACTGCACCGGAATCACCCGCGTATCGGTCACCGGTCCGTCGTCATACGCCCCGCGCACCACCGGCGCCGGCGCGCTGTAGCGGTAGGCGACCGGAACCGCCGCCGGCCGCGCCGGCTCCGGAGAGGCATACACCGGCGCGACCGCGTCGCTCTGACCCATCGAGACGCACTCGACCTGCGAGATCGCCGTGCCGTTCACCAGCGTCGGCCGCACCAGCGTGCGCTGGTTCGGTTCGCACGTCACCATCACCGGCGCGCCGGACGGCGCCGCGGCGATCTCCTGCGCGAAGGACGTCCGCGCCCCCAGCCGGGTGTCGGCTCCGCCGCACGCATATGTGAACGCCAGAGCCGCCGCGCCGCCGAAGGCGGCCACGCGTCCGAGTCCTGAAGTCATCTGGTAGCCTCTCATCTCGTCACCTCCACTATCCTCACCCCCACTGGTCCAAGGCGGATGCCATCCAGGCGGCCTGGAAGAGCCTCGAAATGCTGTGGATTTTGCGAAGGACCGCTGGGATGACAAGATGGGTGTCCTCGTTCGGGGTCAGCTTTGGCCCCGTACGCGGATACCGACGAGCACGACTGCATGCCACACATCCTGGTCGTCGAGGACGACCCCGACATTGCCGCGCTCATCGCCCACTATCTGGAACGCGCCGGGCACGTGGTCGATCGCCTCGCGTCCGGAGCCGAGGTGCTGCCGCGGCTGCGCGTCCAGCCTGCCGACCTGGTCATCCTCGATCTGATGCTGCCCGGACTGAATGGTCTGCTGATCTGCCAGGCGATGCGCGGCGACGCCACGACCGCCGGCATTCCGGTCATCATGCTGACCGCCCGTGGCGAGGAAGCCGACCGGGTCGCAGGGCTCGAGATCGGGGCGGACGACTACGTGACCAAACCCTTCAGTCCGAAGGAACTGGT
>JBDTOB010000278.1:0-4488 GCA_039933435.1 Acidobacteriota bacterium
CTGGCGCGGCCGCAGACGGCGCGGCCGCAGACGGCGCGGCCGCGGGCGTGGCAGGCGCCGCCTGCGGTCCGCCGCCGCCAGGCGCCGCTCCAGACTGCGCCCCCCGGCCTGGTCCGCCGCCGCGCGGCGGCGCGATCAGCACGCCGGCAATCGTTGCCGCATCGTCTACGTTCGCGATGAAGACGCCGGCGCTGTTCTGCTCGATCCCGGCGCCGTACGACCAGTGCAGCTGCCAGATGTCGTCGAGCCCCGGCGACGTCCGCATCGTCGGCATCGCCTGCGCCCCGGCGCCCTTGCGAGTGCCGTTCTGCATGACCGCGACCCGCGGCTGGACGCCGTGGACGAGGACCGCCGAGCCGGATTGATCGAGGCCGTGGTGCGAGGCGAAGTAGACATCGACGGTGCCGATCGGGTTGGTCGGGCACATCAGCTCGAACTCCTTGTTCCACAGGAGATCGCCGAGGTCGATCGATCGGAACTGCCCGAAGGCGACGACGCTGCCGACCGACTGCGCGTTCTCGGGGTCGTTGGTGATCTCCTTGGGCGTGAAGGCGGCGCAGGCCGGGTTGGGGCGTCCGCCGCCAGCCAGCGGCGTCTTCAGGACGTGGCCGCCCGCGGTGACAATCCGCCAGTCGAGCCCGGCAATCGGGATCCGGTCGCCGGGCTTGACGACCAGATGTTTGGCCTTGCCGTAAAGCTCGGCGTAGGCCTGCTGGAAGCCCGCCACCTGCTCGCGCTCCTCGACCGACGGTCCATGGTCGATGAACGTCCCGATCGGAATCCGCTTCGCGAGCTCCTGCATGCCGCCGATGTGGTCGACGTGGTAGTGCGTGGACAGCAGATAGTCGATCCTCGTCAGGCCGGCATCCGCGACCGCCGCCATGATCCGATCGGTATCTCGTCCCCCGGGATTGCCGCTGTCGATGAGCAGCGACTCGCCGGACGGCGACACATACAGCGCCGCCTTGCCCCCTTCGGTATCGACCACGTAGACGACCAGCGGCCTGGCGGCCGCGGCCCGCCCGGCGGAATCCTGCGCCCGCGCCGGCACGGTAATGGCCGTGACCGCGATCGCCGACGACAGCAGCAGAGCGGAAAGACGATGCATGCGGACCTCTTGAAGTACCGGGTGGCTACTTGATCTTGGAGAAGTCGGCGGGTGTCATGAACACCGATTCAACCTTGGTCGTGAGCGGGCCGTCTTTTTCCGATTCAGCCTTGGCCTTGACCCAGTCGGGATCGGCGCGGAACGCCGCCCAGCTCTTGGCCGCGGCCTCGCGGCTGGGGTGCGCCAGGACGTAGATCAGAGTGTTGTCCTTGGCCGGCGCGTCCATCGGCACGAAGTAGCCGATGCTGGTCATGCCGTGCTTGTCGAAAATCTCGATGGTGTGGTCCCGGAAGCGCGACTTGAGCGCCTCGAGCTTTCCCGGGGGCGTGGTGTAGGTGCGCAGCTCGAAGACCCGATCGGACGCGGCATGCAGCGTCACCGAGGGAGTGAACACGCTCCGCGCCACGAGCCCCGCCGCGAACGTGACCGCGAGCAGCACCACCACCGACGTTTTGTTGAGAACCATGGGCACAATCTCCTTTATGAGCAGGTGAACGAGAACACAGGCGGCCGTGAAGGGAGAGCCAGCCTAACGGGCGATCCAGCCGCCATCGACGAAGATCGACGTGCCGGTCACGTAGGACGCCGACCCGGACGCCAGGAACACGACCGCGCCGGTGAGCTCGTGCAGCTCTCCCCAGCGGCCCATCGGGATCTGGGCGACGAACTCCTTGTACTTGACCGGATCGTCGAGTAGCGAGCGGTTCATCTCGGTGGCGAACGCCCCCGGGCAGATCGCATTCGCCGTCACCCCGGTGCCGGCCCACTCGAGCGCCAGCACGCGCGTCAGATTGATGATGCCGGCCTTCGACGACGCATAGGGAGCGCGGCCGGGCAGCGCGATCACGCCCAATACGGATCCGAGATTGATGACCCGCCCCCACCCGCGCGTCACCATGCGCGGCCCGAACGTCCGCGCACAGAGGAAGGGCCCTTTGAGGTTGGTGTCGATGACCGCGTCCCAGTCCGCCTCGGTCAGCTGTTGAATCGGGCCGCGGATGTTGATGCCGGCGTTGTTCACCAGGATGTCGACCGGCCCCAGCGCCGCCTCGACCTCGGTGGCGAGCCGCTCGACGTCCGCCAGGCTGGTGACGTCGGCGGCAAACCCCTGAGCGCGCCGACCGGTGGCGGCGGCGATCTCCTGGGCGGCCTCCCGGCACGACTCCACCGACCGCCCCGAGAGCGCGATGTCGGCGCCCGCCTGCGCCAGCGCCGTTGCCATTGTCTTGCCCAGGCCGCGGGCGCCGCCGGTGACGAGCGCGATCCGGCCGTCGAGGCGAAACCCATCGAGAACGTTTGTGGTGGTGGACATATCTCAGCTCTCAGCTCTCAGCTATCGGCACTCAGGTAGCAGCGCGCGGCCTCAGAAGCCCGACGGCCGCAGCCAGAAGCTTTCTTCCCAGGTGCCGCCGGGGGCAATGCTCTGGAGCTCCTTGTACAGACCCTTCTGCGCCAGGTTCATGGCATCGGTGATCCCCGCCATCGGCTCGAAGCAGATGTAGTTGCGGCTCTCTGCCGCCCCCCCTTGCCCGCGGCCGCTTGCCGGCGCGCCGGGCGGCGCCGGCTTCGGCGCGTAGATGACGACGGAGCGGTAGTTGGGCCCGAGCAGGACGTCGAGCCGCTGCGCCTTGCCCTTGAGCGTCATCACCGACCGGCCGCGCCCGTCTCGCACCAGATCGCCGAAGACATGATCGAGATCGAAGTCCTTGAGCGGCACCGCGTGCGGATCGGGAAACAGCTTCTCGATCGGCTCGGTCTCGCCGGTCGGAATCTTGTTCGCCGCCAGCAGCCACTGCGACCTGGCCGCCACCGAGATCGTCCAGTCCTCGCGGTTGGAGTCGGTCAACTGCAAGTAGGGGTGATAGCCGATCGCCACTGGCATCGGATCGGTGCTCAGGTTGGTGATCCGGGTGATCACCTGCAGCACCCCCGCCTCCAGGCGATAGGTCATGTCGATGGTGTGCGCGAAGGGGAATTGCTTGATCCAGGCGGGGTTGCGGTAGAACTCGAGGCGGCTGGTCGCCCACGCCGCCTTCCCGTCCGCCTTGACCTCGATCACCTTCCACTGATTGGTCGTCGTCACCAGTCCGTGGATCGGAATCGCGCCGCGGACGTTGCCGAGCTGCATGTCGAACGCGTAGCGCTGGCCGTTGGCCCAGAAGGCCTGCTCGTCGAGCCGGTTCGCCCAGGGGCCCAGAAACGGAATGCCATTGAAGCCGCCGCCGTCCCTGGCCTGGAAGTCCTGCACCGACGCAAACGGGAAATAGAGGACGTTCTGCCCCTTGACCTTCATCTCGAAGGCCTTGTTGCCGGCGGACGGAAGGATCGAGACGACGGTCGCCGCCTGGGTGTCCTCGAGCCGCACGACCTCACCGATCCGCTCGGCGCGGTAACCGGTCGCGGCCGAAGTCGGCCGCGCCGCGCCGGCCAGCAGCAGCACAACGGCCAGGAACCGAATCGCCGAACGCCCGTCCCTTATCGCCATGGCTTCCTGGCTACTGGCCGCTCCGGCCGGCGCCGGCGCGGCCGCCGCGGCCGCCCACTGGCAGTTCAGCGTCGGTCCACGGACGGGTGCGGGTCTTGGTTAGTCCGCGAATCTCCTGCACGTCATCGGGCGCCACCGCCGAACCGGTGTGCCCCCATTCCCGCCGGATGTAGGTCAGCACCGAGGCGATCTGCTCGTCGTTGAGGGCGCTGCCGAGCGGCGGCATCAGCCCAATCGTACCTTCCTTGCCCGCCAGCAGCACGCGCATCGCGGCGCCGCCATCGGGGGCGAGCACGTACTTCGAGTCCACCAGGCTCGGCGCGATCTTGTCCTTGCCCCTGCCGTCCGGCTGGTGGCAGCCGACGCAGATGCTGCGGTAGATATCCGCACCCGCATCGTAGCGGCGCTGCTGCTCGGCGGTGAACGGGACGGCGGCGGTCACGACCGGCGCGGGCTTCCCCGGCCATTCGAGCTTGGCCACGATCCGCTTGGCGACAACCGCGGCCTCGCCGTCGGTCGCGGCCAGTGCCGTCAGCGCCGCGGGCTCGGCCGACAGCGTCACCAGACGCACCGGCGCCACCACGCCGCGTCCGCCCCGGCCACCGCGCCCGCCTCCGGCGGCGGGCAATCCGGTGTCGAGCCCCTGCAGCAGGGCGTCACGCTGCCACGCCGGGGCCGCCGCATCGGCGGCTCGCGCGACCACGCGCTCCACCGCGGGGACGTCGGCGCTCTTCGCCACCGCGGCCGCCAGCATCGCGACCGCGTCGGCGGCCTCGGCGGACGGCCTGGCCTGCACCACCCGGTCGAGCGCCTCCGCTTCGATCCCGCGCAGCCCGCTGATCGTCGCATCGACCAGGACCGCGTCCGTCCCGTAGCGCGCCAGCAGCGCCACCGC
>JBDTOB010000279.1:0-4473 GCA_039933435.1 Acidobacteriota bacterium
CAGGCGATGGCCGACCCCGCCCGGGCGGACGACATGGACCGCATCCTGGCGCGCTTCGGCGAGGTCCAGGAGGAGTACGAGCACCTCGGCGGCTACGCGCTCGAGAGCCAGGCCCGCGAGGTCCTGCTCGGCCTCGGGTTCGACGACGAGCGCATCGACGGCGATGTCGGGGCGCTCTCCGGCGGCTGGAAAATGCGCGTCGCCATGGCCCGGGTCCTGCTCGGCCGGCCGGACGTCCTGCTGATGGACGAGCCCACCAACCATCTCGACATCGAATCAATCATCTGGCTGGAGGACTTCCTCAAGTCCCTCCCCGGGGCGCTGCTGATGACCTCGCACGACCGCGAGTTCATGAACCGCATCGTCACCCGGATCGCCGAGATCGACGCCGGCGAGATCACCGCCTATTCGGGCAACTACGACTTCTACGAGCGCGAGCGGGCGATTCGCGAGACCAACCGCGAGGCCGCCTATGCCCGGCAGCAGGCGATGTTCGCCAAGGAGCAGCGCTTCATCGACCGCTTCGCCGCGCACGCCGCCAAGGCGGCGCAGGTGCAGAGCCGGGTCAAGGCGCTGGAGAAGATCGAGAAGGTCGAACCGCCGCGGACCCGCAAGGTCGTGGACTTCGATTTCCGGCAGCCGCCGCGATCAGGGGATCAGGTGGTGGTGATCGAGGATCTGAAGAAGGCCTACGGACGACGGGTGATCTACGACGGGCTGTCGCTGACCATCCGCCGCGGCGAGCGCTGGTGCGTGATGGGCCGCAACGGCGCCGGCAAGACGACGCTGCTCAGGATGGTGGCGGGGGTGCTGACGCCCGACTCGGGGGATGTCCGGCTGGGGGCCAGCCTCAAGATGGGCTACTTCGCCCAGCAGGCGCTCGATCTGCTCGACCCCGACTTGACGGTGTGGGAGCAGATGGAAAAAGATTTTCCCAAGGAGTCGATCGGCGCCCTCCGGAACCTGCTCGGCGCGTTCCAGTTTTCCGGCGACGACGTCGAAAAGAGAATCCGGTCACTCTCCGGAGGCGAGAAGACCCGCATGGTGATGGCGCGGATGCTGCTCGATCCGCCGAACTTCCTGGTGCTCGACGAGCCCACCAACCACCTGGATCTGGCCACCAAGGAAATGCTGATCGGCGCGCTCTCCAAGTACGAGGGGACGATGCTGTTCGTCTCCCACGATCGGACGTTCCTGCGGGGGTTGAGCAACCGGGTGCTGGAGCTCGGCGGCGAAAGCGGCACCGATGCACGGCCGCACGCGTATCCCGGGTCGTATGTCGAGTACGTGGAGCGCACGGGCCACGAGGCGCCCGGCGTCCACGCCTGAGTCGGTTGTAGGAATGCCTATTTCGCTTCAGCTTCGGCGGCGGGCTTGGCTGTGGCCTCGGCCGCGGCCGCGGCCTTCGACGCCTTCACCAGATCGCGGATCTTGGCGCGCCGCAGCAGCACCCGCTTGCGGTTGATCTGGTGCCGCGACTTGTCTCCGTTCTTTGCCGACATCACTCGCCTCCATCCTCGAATGCGCAAACCTCGACTTTACCCCATCCGGCCGTCGAATACTCCACTTTTCGGCGTCTATCGCCGCAAAGCGCCCGGGGAGATCTTCCCAGCCGCGGCCGGCGTCCAACCCCGGATATGCGCGCCGGCGCCGTGATTCTTGCAGGCGTGGACGGACGAGGAAACTGATCGACATGACCGGACCTGAGCGGACGAAGCGGGAGACATCGATGACGCGAATGACGCTGGCCTGCGCACTGATCGCCGTGCTGGCGGCGGCGCCGGCCGCGATGGCGCAGGGGGTGGAGGGGGGCAGCGGTCAGGACCGGGCGAACAGCCCGTTTGCCGGAAGCGTCCCGCAAGGCAGCGCCACGGCCGAGCCGATCGGCCTGTCCGTCAAGGACGCGGTCGATCGCGCGCTGCAGCACAATCTCGGCCTGCTGCTCCAGGAAGAAGCCGTGACCTCGGCCCACGGCGCGCGGTGGCTGGCGCTGGCGGACCTGCTGCCGCACCTCTCGGCCTCGGCCGGCGACAGCCGCCAGGTCATCAACCTCGAGGCGTACGGCTTCCCCGCCAAGCCCAGCATCGTCGGCCCGTTCAACGTCTTCGATGCGCGCGTCTATCTGTCGCAGCCGGTCGTGGACCTGTCGGCGATCAACCACGCCCGGGCGGCAGCCGCGACCGAGCGGGCGGAGCAGTACGGCATCCGCTCGGCGCGCGACCTGGTGGCGCTGGTGACCGTCAACCTCTACCTGCAGGCGGTGGCCACGGCCAGCCGCATCGAGGCGGTGCAGGCGCAGGAGGAGACCGCGGATGCGCTGTTCAGGCAGGCGTCCGACATGAAGCAGGCCGGCGTCGTGGCGGGCATCGACGTGCTGCGCGCCCAGGTGCAGGTGCAGAACATCCGTCAGCGCGCCCTCCGCGCCGAGAACGAGCTCGAGCGGTCGAAGCTGCGGCTGGCGCGGGCGATCGGGCTGCCGCCCGGACAGAAATTCACGCTGACCGACAAGATTCCCTACGCGCCGCTCCCCGACGTGACGCTCGAGGGGGCTCTCCAGACGGCGCTCGCCTCGCGCCCTGATTACCTCGCGGCGCGCGAGCGGGTCGCGGCGGCGGAGGCCGCCTCGCAGGCGGCGACCAGCGAGCTGCTGCCGACGCTGCACCTCGATGCCGATTACGGCGGCATCGGGCAGACGCCGTCCACCGCGCACGCCACCTACCGCGTCGCTGCCACCGTCCGGGTGCCGATCTTCGAGGGCGGCCGCACCACCGGCCGCCGGCTGCAGGCCGGCGCCGAGCTGCGGCGGCGACAGGCGGAACTGGAAGACCTGAAAGGGCGCGTCGACTACGACGTGCGCAGCGCGCTGCTCGATCTCGGGGCGTCGGCGCAGCAGCTCGAGGCCGCGAAGACCTCGGTGTCGCTGGCCGGGCAGGAGCTGGTCCAGGCGCGCGACCGATTCGGGGCCGGCGTGGCAGGCAATATCGAAGTCACCCAGGCGCAGGAGGCCGAGGCGACGGCGTCCGAGAGCTACATCGAGGCGCTCTACGCCAACAACCTCGCCAAGGCCATGCTCGCGCAGGCCATCGGCACGGCGGAACAATCGATCTCGGCGTTTCTCGGAGGAACGAAGTAATGGCGGACGAGACTCAGGTGGACCAGCCGGCGGCCGACGCGCCCTCCGGGGGCCGGCTCGCCGGGCGGGGCGGCACGCTCGCCATCGCCGTGGTCGTGCTGGCGGCAATCATCGGCTTCTTCGTATGGCGCTCCTCCGGCCGGCAGTCCACCGATGATGCGCAGGTTGACGGGCACATTACCCAGGTGTCGTCTCGGGTAGGCGGACCGATCCTCAAGCTGCACGTCAAGGACAACCAGTTCATCGAGGCCGGAGCGCTGATCGTGGAAATCGATCCCCGCGACTATCAGGTCGCGGTGGATCGCGCCCGGGCGGAGCTTGCCGACGCCCAGGCCAACGCCGCCGCCGCCACCAGCGGCATCCCGATTACCGAGGTCTCGACCGCGACCGGGACGCGCAGCGCCAGCGGCGGCCTCGAAGAGGCGCAGGCCGGGGTAGGCATCGCGGAAAGCCAGATCGACGCGTCGCGCGCCCAGCTGGTCGCGGCCCAGGCGCATCAGCGCGAGCGCGAGGCGACCGCGACGCGCACCGCCCGCGACGTCGAACGGCTGAAGGGGCTGGTCGCCAAGGAAGAAATCCCGCAGCAGCAGTACGACGCCGCGGTGGCGGCCGCCGACGCCGCGCGCGCCGCGGCCGACGCCTCGAAGTCCGACGTCCTGGCGGCGCAGGCGGCGATTGGCGTTGCCGAGCAGCGGGCCCGGCAATCGCGCGGGACCGCCGCCCAGGCGCAAGCCGCGGTGCAGGCGACGCGCAGCGCTCCCCAGCAGCTCAAGGTGACGCAGGCGCGCGCCGCGATGGCGGAGGCGCGGGTCAAGCAGGCGGAGTCGGCGCTCGCGCAGGCGGAGATGAACCTCGATCGCACCCGCGTCACCGCGCCCGCCTCGGGCGTCATCAACAAGAAGTCGGTCGAGGTCGGCCAGGTGATCCAGCCCGGACAGCCGCTGGTGGCGCTGGTCTCGCAGGACGACCTCTGGGTGACCGCCAACTTCAAGGAAACCCAGCTCAAGGACCTGAGGCCAGGACAGCAGGCCACGGTTTCGGTGGACGCCGTCGGCAAGGACTTCGACGCCCATGTGGACAGCATCGCCCCGGCGACCGGGGCTCGCTTCTCTCTGCTGCCGCCGGAGAACGCCACCGGCAACTACGTGAAGGTGGTCCAGCGGGTGCCGGTCAAGATCGTGATCGAGCCCGGCCAGGATCCCGAGCATCGCCTGCGCCCTGGAATGTCCGCCACGCCCACGGTACGCACGTCGTCGAAATGACCTCCGCGCCCGGGCACAAAACGGTCAACCCGTGGATCGTCGCGATCGCGGTGATGTTCGCGACCTTCATGGAGGTCC
>JBDTOB010000280.1:0-4471 GCA_039933435.1 Acidobacteriota bacterium
GCTCGTTGAACGCCGGCATCACGACCGAGAGCAGCGGGTCGGCCAGCTGCCCCTTCAGCCGCGACATCAGTGAGACGCCTTTGCGGAGTAGCCGTGCGGGTGCGCGTCGCGCCACCGCCAGGCCGTCTCGACTATCACGTCGATCTCCTCGAAGCGCGGGGTCCACCCCAGATCGTGCCGGATGCGCTCGCTCGAGGCATAGAGGATGCCCGGATCGCCAGCGCGGCGCGGGCCCTTCGTGAACGGAACCTTGCGGCCGAGGACCCGCTCGATCGATTCGAGCACGTCGCGGACCGAGGTCGGCCGGCCGTTGCCGAGGTTGTAGCGCGTCGAGGGGCCGCCGCCGCGCAGCGATTCGAGCGCCAGCAGGTGCGCGGACGCCAGGTCGGCGACGTGGACGTAATCGCGCAGGCAGGTGCCGTCCGGGGTGTCGTAGTCGTCGCCGAAGACCTGGAAGCTGCCGCGGCCGAGCGCGGCGTCGATGGCGCGGGGGATGAGGTGGAGCTCCGGCGCGTGGTCCTCGCCGAGCTCGCCGTCCGGATCGGCGCCGGCGGCGTTGAAATACCGGAGCACCACCGCGCGCAGGCCGTACGCCGTCTCGTAGTGCGGCAGCGCCTCCTCGATCGCCAGCTTGGTCTGACCGTAGGTGTTGATGGGATGTTTCGGGTGATCCTCGGTGATCGGCGTCTCGATCGGATTACCGAAGACCGCCGCGGTCGACGAGAACACCAGATGCTTGACCCCCTCCGCCACCATCGCATCGAGGACCGAGAGCGCCCCGACCACGTTGTTGCGGTAGTAGCCGGACGGGTCGCGCACCGAGTCGCCGACCGAGAGCCACGCCGCGAAGTGCATCACCGCATCGACGCCATTGTCGCCGAGCGCCGCCCGCAGCCGGTCGCGGTCGTGGATGTCGCCGTCGACCACCGCCGCGGCGTGGCGTGCCGCCTCGGGATGTCCCGCCGACATGTTGTCGTAGACGACCACGCGGATGCCCGATTCCGCCAACGCCTTGACCGCATGACTGCCGATGTAGCCTGCGCCGCCCGTCACCAGCACGCTGTTCATGGCCGCCCTATGGAGAGATACGTAAAGCCGTGGCCGCGAATCTGATCGGGGTTGTAGAGGTTGCGGCCGTCGAAGATCACCGGCCCTCTCATCAGCTTCCGCATCCGGGCGAAGTCCGGCTCGCGGAACTCGTTCCATTCGGTGACGATTACCAGCGCGTCGGCGCCGGCGAGCGCGGCGTAGCTGTTGTCCGCATATTTGATCGACGACCCGAAGATCCGCTTCGCCACCGCCATGGCCTCCGGATCGTAGGCCTGGACCGTGGCGCCGGCGTCAAGCATCCCGGTGATCAGCGGCACGGAGGGGGCCTCGCGCATGTCGTCGGTGCGCGGCTTGAAAGCCAGGCCCCAGACCGCGATGCGCTTGCCGTCGAGCGAGCCGAAGTGCTGCCGCAGCTTGCCGAGGAGGCGCAGCTTCTGGCGCTCGTTGACCGCCTCGACCGCCTGGAGAATCGCGAAGTCGTATTTGCTGGCTGCGGCGAAGCTGAGCATCGCCTTGACGTCCTTCGGAAAGCAGCTGCCCCCGTAGCCGACGCCCGGGAAGAGGAACGACGAGCCGATGCGGCTGTCGGCGGCGACGGCGCGGCGCACCTGGTCGACATCGGCGCCGACGGCTTCGCAGACATTGGCGACCTCGTTCATGAACGAGATCCGGGTCGCCAGCATCGCGTTCGCCGCGTACTTGCAGAGCTCGGCACTGGCGCAGTCCATCAGCATGATCGGCGCCCCGGTACGGGTGAACGGGGCATAGAGCTCCTGCATCAGCGCGGCAGCGCGGGGATCCTCGGCGCCGATCACCACCCGGTCCGGCTTCATGAAGTCGTCGATCGCCGCCCCCTGCTTCAGGAACTCGGGGTTGCTGACGACGCTGAAGGGGTGGGTGGTCTCGCGGCGGATGACCTCCCGGACCAGGGCGGCGGTGCCGACCGGGACCGTGCTCTTGTTGACGATCACCTTGTAGCCGTTCATGGCGCGGGCGGTGTCCCGCGCCACCGCGAGCACGTGCTGCAGGTCCGCGGAGCCGTCCTCCCCCGTCGGCGTGCCGACGGCAATGAAGACGATCTGGGCGTTGCGCACGCCGCGCTCGAGCGCCGTGGTGAAGGTCAGGCGCTTTTCGGCGCGATTGCGCCGGACCAGCTCCTCGAGCCCGGGCTCGTAGATGGGAATCTTGCCGCGCTGGAGAAACTTGACCTTGGCGGGATCCTTGTCGATGCAGACGACATCGTTGCCGTTTTCAGCCAGGCAGGCTCCCGCCACCAGGCCGACATAGCCGGTTCCCACGACCGCAATTTTCATCCGCTCAGCCTTCCTTCCGCACAGAAAACCCCTAACGCTAGCACAGCCGAAAAAATAGTGTCAATCCATTGAACGCCAAGGGTTTGCCGGACTTTCGTTGTGCTACGATTCGCCGCGCGTGCGCATTCTGATGGACTACCGGCCCGCCCTGCGCCAGCGGACCGGTGCCGGCGAGTTCGTGCACCGGCTGGCCGAGGCGCTCCAGGCCCGCCTCTCCGGCCCCGATATCCTGACGCTTTTCTCCAGTTCCTGGAAGGATCGCCTGCCGCCGGTGGTGGTGCCCGGCGCGCGCCAGGTGGATGTCCGCGTCCCGGTCGGGGTGCTGAACCGGGCCTGGCACCGGCTGGAATGGCCGCCGGTGGAGTGGTTTGCCGGCCCCGTGGACATCGCGCAGTCGATGCATCCGCTGCTGCTACCCTCGCGCGGTGCGCAGTTTGTGACCATCCACGACCTCTACTTCCTCGATCATCCCGAGCAGACCAGGGCGGAGATTCGCAGGGATTATCCCGCGCTGGTCGGGACCCACGCCCGGCGGGCCGCCGGGGTCGTCGTGCCCTCGGAGCACACCCGGCGGACGGTCGCGGCGCGGCTCGACGTGCCCGAGGCGCGGATGATCGTCTGTTCTCCGGGTGCGCCGGACTGGAGCCCGCGGCCGGCGCCGGCGGACGCCGGGCCGATCCTGTTCGTCGGGACGATCGAACCGCGCAAGAACGTCCCCGGCCTGCTGCGGGCCTATGCGGCGCTGGTCAGGGCCGACGCCGGCGCGCCGCCGCTGATCCTGGCGGGACGCGCGGCAATGCCGCTCGACACCCGCGGCCGCGTTGACGGCGTCGCGCTCGAGGGGCGCGTCCACCAGCTCGGATACGTAGACGATGGGCGCCGCGAAGCGTTGTACCGCCGGGCCTCGATGCTGGTGATGCCGTCGTTCGACGAGGGCTTCGGCCTCCCGGTCCTGGAAGCGATGACGGTCGGGGTGCCGGTCGTCGCGGCGCGGCGGGGGTCGCTCCCCGAGGTCCTCGGGGACGCCGGGATCCTCGTCGAACCCGAGGATCACGACGCCATGGCGGCGGCGATGCGGCGGGTGCTGCAGGACGCAGACGAGTGCGCCCGCATGGCGACCGCGGGTGTCGCGCGGGCCGCCACCTACTCGTGGGATGCGGCCGCCAGCCGGCTCTACAACGGCTATGCGGCCGTGCTCGGGCGGCGGCCCGCCGCATGACGCTGCGCATCGGCGTGGACGCCCGCGAGCTCCTCGGCGACACCACCGGCGTGGGCCGGTATCTCGGAGAACTGATGCGCCGGTGGACCGCCCGGGCCGACCGCGGCACCCGGGAATTCCTGCTCTACTCGCCGGCGCCGCTGCCGCTGGCCCTGCCAGCCGGGAGCATCCAGGGCCGGGTGGTGGGACGCGGCACCGGCACCTGGTGGGAACAGACCGCGCTCCGGCGCGCGGTGCAGGCCGATCGGCCGGACCTGTTCTTCGCGCCGGCCTACACCGCCCCGCTCGGGCTGCGGATGCCGCTGGCCGCCACCATCCACGACATCTCGTTCGTGGCGCATCCGGAGTGGTTCCGACCGCGCGAGCGCTGGCGGCGGCGGTTGATCACCGCCAGAACCGCGGCGGCGGCGGCCGTCGTCCTCACCGACTCGCAGTTCTCGCGGGGTGAGCTGGAACGCCGGCTGGCGGTACCTGCGGAGCGGATCCGGGTCATCGCTCCGGGCGTGTCCTCCCCGGCCGCGCCGCCGCCTGGCGACGCGCGGGAACCGCTGGTGCTCTACACCGGATCGCTGTTCAACCGCCGCCGGCTGCCGGACCTGATTGCCGCGTTTGCCTCGGGGACCGCCGACCTCCCCGAGGCGCGGCTGGTGATTGTCGGCGCGGACCGCACCTGGCCGCGGCAGGACCTCGCGGCGGTGGCGGCGGCGCACGGGGTCGCGGCGCGCGTCGAACTGCGCCGCTACGTCGCCGATGCCGAGCTCGCCCGCCTCTACGCGCGGGCCTCGGTGTTCGCCTTTCTGTCCGAGTACGAGGGCTTCGGACTGACGCCGCTCGAGGCGCTCGGCGCCGGCGTCCCGGTGGTGGTGCTCGACACCCCGGTGGCGCGCGA
>JBDTOB010000281.1:0-4464 GCA_039933435.1 Acidobacteriota bacterium
AGGCTTCGGTCTCGTCGAGGACGTATTGTTTCAGCGTGGCGCGGTTGACGTCGCGGCGGGCGAGGACCCTCTCCATGAAGGCGTCGAGATCGCTCGGCGGCTTCGCGGCGGCCGGGGTCTGGCCCGCCGCAGACAGACGTGGGACCGCGGCGAGTAAAAGCGTGGCGAGGACGGCTCTCACGTAGACAGCTGGACGATACACGTGGGCCTCCGAAGGCAGGCGGGCGTCCGGTTAGACGTCGGCCGCGCTGCCGCGGTTCCCAGTACTCTACTGCGGTAGGATCCTTCTCGTGCTTCCCCCTGCGGTCCGACGCGCGTTACCGCTGGTCCTGGCGCTGGCGATCACGGCATGGGGCGGTCTCCTCAGGCTCGACGCACTGGTCGAACGCTACGGCGCCGTCGACTCACCGGCCTGGGCGCGCGCCCTCACCGACGCCGCGCCCCGCTGGGCGGCGCATCTCAAACCGTCCGCACATCAGTGGAAGGCGATCGCCACCCCCTACGTCGGCGGCGACCCCATCAACTACCTGCGCTACGGGCGCGAGATGCAGACGTTCTACCAGGCCCACGTGCGCGAGCCGGTGTTCCTCGCCGAGACACGGGTGTTCCTGTGGCTGCTCCACGGCGCCGACGTCGCCGTCAGTGCTGCTTCGGCCGCCGGCTCGACGGCCGCCGTGCTCGGGGCGTATCTCGTCGCCGCCGCGGTGGCCTCTCCGATCGCGGGGCTGGTGGTGGCGCTGCTGATGGCGGGCGAATACCACCTGATCACCTGGGGCGTTGACGGCTGGCGCGACGACACCTTCATGGCGCTGCTGCTGCTGACGCTGTGGAGCTTCCTGCAGCTTCGCCGACGGCCGTCGTTCGCGCCGGCGCTGCTGGCGGGGGCCGCCGCCGGCCTCGCGTGTCTGACGCGGCTTACCGCGCTCTCGTTCGTCCTGCCCGGGCTCGCACTGCTGGTGATCGATGCGCCGCGCGGCGAGCGCCGCCACCGCGCCGCGATCGCCGGCCTGGCGGCCGTGATCGCCGCGGCCGTCGTCCTGCCCTACCTGGTGAGCTGTGCGCTGGCGACGGGCGACCCGTTCATCGCCATCAACTATCACACCAGCTTCTACCGCTTTGGCGAGGGGCTCCCATCCGGCGAGCCGATGAGCGCCGCATCCTACATCTCGGGCAAGCTCGCCGGGCACCCGATTCGGGCGATCGACACGGCGTTTCAGGGACTGACGGTGCAGCCCTTCGAGAACAAGTTCGGCGGCTTCGAAGGCTATGTGCCGCACCTCGGGACCGCGCTGATGTGGGCCGCGGCGGCCGGCCTGCTGGCGCTGCCGTTCACGCCCGCCGGACGCCTGGTGCTCGTCGTCCTGCTGGCCTCGCTCGTGCCCTATGCCTTCACCTGGAACATCTCGAGCGGCGGCGAATGGCGATTCACGATGCACGCCTATCCGCTCTATCTGGTGGCCGCGCTCTTTGCCGTCGATCGTGCGGTGCGGGGTGCGGCGGCGGTGTGGCGATCGGGCGGCCGGATGCCGGCGCTGTCGCGCCGGACCGCTGCCGGCATGGCGGCGGTGGCGTCGATCGCGGCGCTGGGGTGGGGCGCCTACGTGACGCTGCCGTGGCTGGTGGTGCGGGAGACCGTCGCCAGCGGGCAGGACGTCAGCATCGAGACCGGACCGCGCGATGGCGTGTTCTTCGATGAGGGCTGGTCGGAGCCCCATCCCGACGGCGTGATGGTGCGCGTCTCGACCACGCCGCGAGCCGAGGTGAGTTTTCCGCTGCCGGTCAGGCGCGCCTACGACGTCGTCGTCCGGCTCGATCCGGCGGTGCCCGGGCGTCAGCACCGCGTCGCCGTGCTCTTCAACCGACAGCTGATCGGCACCCTGAAGCTGGCCGTTGACACCGCTCGGATGGGATCCTACCGGCTGCGGCTGCCGGCCGCGCTGGTCCGGCGCGGCAGCAACGAGCTGATGGTGGTCCCCGACACGCTGGTCGCGGCCGGCGCGGCCGCCCCCCGCCTTGGCTGGATCGATCCGGCCCGGCCGGTCGGCGTCAGGCTCTGGTACGTCCGGATCCTGGGCCTCGGCCGGTAACACCCGATCCGACACGCTTTGCGCGCTTGGGGTTGAGAATCAACGACTTACGCTAAAGATGAGTGTCCCCCTGCGGCACCTCCCAGCCGCCGGTTCGGGCGGACGCGAACAGCGCGTCGAGGACGCGCTGGTTCCGCACCGAGTCCTCCAGCGGGTATGGCGCCGGCGCCTTTCGCCGCACCGCCTGCGAGAACAGGTCCCCCTGGATCGTGTACTGGTCGCAGGTGTCGAGCTCGATGGTCTCGCGCGAGACGCCAGCGGCGCTCCGCTCCTCGACGAACAGCCGCGTCGGCCGATCGATCGGCGCGTTGAAGGGAATCTCCACTTCGATGCGCCCGATCGTACCCGCGACGATCACGCTCTGGCCGGCGGCCAGCTGCATGGCGCACGTGCCGGTCGCCTGCCCCCCGGGAAAGTCGAGCAGCATCGACGACAGCCGGTCGATGCCGAACCCCGGATCGCGATCGACGAGCGCGCAGACCCGCCGCGGCTCCTGCTCGAACATCATCCGCGCGGTGTTGACGAGGTAACAGCCGATGTCCAGGATCGCGCCGCCGCCGTAGGCGGGCACGTTGCGGACGTTGGCCGGATCGTCGTTGAAGTAGCTGAACGTCCCGGTGATCGCCCGCACCGGACCGATCCGGCCGGACCGGACGATCGCCAGCGCCCGCAGCCACTGCGGATGGGTGCGGACCATGAACGCCTCTTCGATGAGGACGCCGGTCCGCGCCCGGACCTCGATCAGCTGGCCTACCTCCGCGGCGGTCAGCCCGATCGGCTTCTCGCAGAGCACGTGCTTGCCCGCCTCGGCGGCGCGCGTCGCCCAGGGCACGTGCAGGTGGTTGGGCAGCGGAATGTAGACCGCGTCGATCGCGGGATCTGCGAGCAGCTCTTCATAACTGCCATAGGCCCGCGCGATGCCGAGATCCGCGGCGGCCTGACGGGCCCGGTCGCGATCCCTCGAGGCGATGGCGTCGACCGGCGTCGCCGCTCCCCGCTGCATCGCCGGGATGACCTTGTTGGTGGCAATCCGCGCCACGCCGAGCACGCCCCAGCGCACCGGCTGCTCCACCGCGTTGTCTGTTGTCTCCATGTCGCTGTCCGCCTCGCTCCCGCCGCGTATAAATAAAACTTATGGTATTGGCCCCACACCGTTTCCGCCGCCGGCCGCTAACCTTCGGCGGGGTGCAGGATATGCTCCCGGCCCTGCTGGACTCAAGCGATGGCGTTGACGTCCGCGCGCCGCGCCCGCTATACTGTCCAACGATCGTGCTGAGCTCCTCCACGCAGGCCGTCTGTCGAAAGCGGGTCATGAAACCCGGGCCGGTGGTGTGTGTGCGCGAAACGTAGCGAGACTTACAGTACGAGCCACATCCACCCGTCGGCCCTCAGCAGGGCGGCGGGTTTTTTTTTGATCACGCGGGACGGAGCATCATGCAGGCGAAGCGCATCGACGTCGGGGTTCTCGGCGCCACCGGAATGGTGGGCCAGCAGTTCATCACCCAGCTCACCGGCCACCCCTGGTTCAACCTGGTCTGGCTCGGCGCCAGCGAGCGCTCGGAAGGAAAGAGCTACGCCGAGGCCGCCACCTGGCGCCTCTCGCAGCAGATGCCCGAGGCGCTTCGCGGCATGCGGGTCCACGCCTGCACCCCCCCGGCCGGCGGGCCGCGGCTGATGTTCTCGGCGCTCGACGCCGCCGCCGCGAACGACATCGAGCCGGCCTTTGCCAAGGCCGGGCATCTCGTCATCAGCAACGCCCGCAGCTACCGGATGGATCCGCTCGTCCCGCTGCTCATCCCCGAGGTCAACGCCGATCATCTCGGCCTGCTCGCGGCGCAGCGGCGCGAGCGCGGCTGGAAGGGCGCGATCATCACCAACCCCAACTGCTCCACGGTCGTTTTGGCGATGGCGCTGGCGCCGCTGCGCCAGTTCGGCCTCCGCTCGGTCATGGTCACCACCCTCCAGGCGGTCTCCGGCGCCGGCTACCCCGGCGTCCCCTCGCTCGACATCCTCGGCAATGTCGTCCCCTTCATCTCGGGCGAGGAAGAGAAGATCGAAAGCGAGACCCAGAAAATTCTCGGCGCCCTGCAGGGCAACGCCGTCCAGCCGCATCCGGTGGTGGTCAGCGCCCAGACGACGCGGGTACCGGTGATCGACGGGCACACCGAAAGCGTCTCGGTCAGCCTCGAGGCGCGGCCGTCGATCGATCAGGTGATCGAGGCAATGCGCAGCTTCCGCGGCCGGCCGCAGGAGCTCGGGCTGCCGCTGGCGCCGGCGGCGCCAATCGTCTGGCGGGAGGAAAGCAACCGGCCGCAGCCGCGCCTCGACGCCGAGCGCGACCGCGGCATGGTGGTGTCGGTCGGCCGCGTCCGCCGCT
>JBDTOB010000282.1:0-4461 GCA_039933435.1 Acidobacteriota bacterium
CGCCTGGCTCATGAGCCGCGCCGGGCGCTGGCTGCCGGCCCGGGCCCACGGGATGCGGGACCCACTGGTGACCTGGAGCGTGGCGCTGCCGTTCTGGCTGCTGCTGTCGATGGCGATGCTGTGGCTCGCACCCGCGGCCGCCTACCTCTGGACGCTGCCGCTGCTGACCGCCGCCGTCCTGCTGCTGGTCGTGCCGGCAACCAGCCCGACGTCGCTGCGGATGGCGTCGGTGGCGGTTCTGGCTGTTGCCGCCACGCTGTGGCTCAGGGACACCCTCGAGCTGCTGCGCTTCATGGCGCCGCTGTTCGGCCGGCTGCCGATCATCACCCCTTCCTGGGTGTATGCCGCCGTTCTCGGCGCCGCGAGCCTGATGATGGCGCCGCCTTTCATCGCCGCGGTCGCCGGGACCAGACCGATCGCACGGCCATCGCTGGTCACGGCGCTCTGCCTGCTGGCGACGGCGATCGCCGGGGCGGCCGCGTGGGCCGCGCCCGCCTACACCGAGACCCAGCCGCAGCGCCGCACGGTGCGCGCGCTTCAGGAGGCCGGGGGCGCCTCCGGCATCTGGGAGATCGGATCGGTCGAGCCGGGGCTCGACCTGCGGACCGGGGCTCCCGGAGGCTGGACCCTGCAAAGCGATACCGCTCCCGCGACCATTCCCTGGGGACGCCTCCCCCACCCCTTCGTCTTCCGCGCCACCGGACCGGCGCTGGGGCCGCCGCCCGCCGCCATCACCAGCATCGTCTCGACGCCGGTGGCGGCCGGGTCGGAGCTGGCGATCACCGTGGTCCCCGTCCGTCGCGGCATCGCGCTGTCCTTCGTGCTGCCCGCGGGCATGATTCCGGCTCGCTCGAGCCTGCCGGGAGCGCTGCGGCTGGGCCGCTGGACCGCCACCTTCATCGCGCCGCCCGCCGAGGGACTGGTGTGGCGCGCCGGGTTCAGGACCGCCGCCGCCGGGCAGTTGCAGGGAGTGCAGGTGGTCGCCACCGAGGCCGGCCTGCCCGAGGCGGCGGGCGGGACGCGGCTGCCCCAGTGGCTTCCCCAGGACCGCGCGGTCTGGTCCGCCGCCGCCACCTGGGTGCTGCCGCCGCCCCAGCCGCCCCAGCCGCCGTTGCCGCCGGTCGCGCCGATGCCCGCATTACGTTAAACTACGTAATCATTACGTCGATTGACGTAAGCCACGGAGGGTGATGGCCAATCCGTTCGTCTACGGCGAAATCGTTCCCGCGGCGTCGTTCGTCGATCGCGAAATCGAGCTCGACCGCCTCGCCGCCGACCTGCTCGCGGGACAGAAGATCTTCCTGATCTCCCCCCGGCGTTACGGCAAGTCGTCGCTGGTGCGCCAGGCCCTCGCCGGCGCGGCGCGGGCCGGGGCGCTCACCGTCGAGGTCACGGTCAGCAGCTACAGCTCCTACGTCGCGTTTTTGGAAGGGTACGCACGGGCGCTGCTGTCGGTCGAGACCGGCCTCGACCGGGCCCGCGGCTGGCTGCGGGAGATGCTCGGCGACGTCCGGTCGGAGGTCCGCCTCGAGCCGGATGCGCGCGGCGTCAAGCGCCTGGCGCTGTCGTTCCCGTCGGTGCGCAGCGACAAGGACGTCTCGCGGCTGGCGCAGGAGGTGTTCGCGCTGCCCGGCCGGATCGCCGAGGCGCGCCGGCGCAAGCTGGCCGTCGCCCTCGACGAGTTCCAGGCGATTGGCGCCTTCAACGGCGGCAGCGTCGAGCATGCCCTGCGCGCCGCCGTCCAGCAGCAGCGCCAGGTCGGCTACGTGTTCTCGGGCTCGGAGCCGAGCCTGATGGAGCGCATGCTCGGGCGCAGCCGGCCCTTCTACAAGGCGGGCCCGGTCATGCGGCTGCAGAAGATCCCCGCCGATCGCTTCGCCGACTTCATCGAGGCGCGCTTCCGCGCCACCAGACTGCGGCCCGCGCCCGGCCTCGGCGCCTCGATCGTCGAGCTCGCCGGCAACCTGCCCTACGACGTCCAGCGCCTCGCCCACGAGCTCTGGGACGACGTCCGGGGAGCGCGGACGGTGGGGCTCGAGGACCTGCACGGTACCCTGACCCGGCTGCTCGGCGAGCACGAGGCGATTTTCGAAGGCACCTGGCAGCATCTCACGCTCGCACAGCGTGCCGCGCTGCGCGCCGCGGTGCTCGAGGAGGGGCGCGAGCTGCTCTCGGCCGACGTCCGCGCCCGCTATCGCCTGGGCGGGGCCTCAACCGTCCAGGCCTCGCTCTCGGCGCTGGTGCGCGACGACATCCTCGCCCGCGAGGGCCCGCGCTACGTCGTCGTCGACTCGCTGCTGCGGGAGTGGGTGGCACGCCACACGCACTGAAGGGACCAGGCCGGCCGCCCTATCGGATCAGGAACTCCTGCACGAACCTGATCCAGGTGTAGAAGAGAAGGTCGTTGTTGGCGCGGGTGGAGGGCAGGAGATGCCCCTCGTCGGCATAGATGGTCAGCCAGACCGGCACGCCGCTGGCGCGCGCCGCCGCCGCCATCGCCTCTGCCTGTTCGACGGGCACCCGGCTGTCGCGTTGGCCGTGCGCGATCAGCAGCGGGATGCGCAGCTTCGCCGCCCCCGCGGCAGGTGAGAGGCGAGCGAGGAAGTCGCGGACCTCCGGGATCCGTTCGTCGCCGTACTCGGCGCGGCGATCGTCCACCCGGCCGGTGTCCGTGGTCTTGAAGTAGGCCAGGAAGTCGGAAATCGCCGAGGCCGCGAACGCGCAGCGCAGCCGATTGCCGTACGCCTCGGCGACCGCGTAGGTCATGAAGCCGCCGTAGCTCACGCCGGTGGCCATCACGCGAGTCGCGTCGAGGGACGGCTGCGTGGCGATCCAGTCGAGCAGCGCGCCGATATCCTTGATCGCGTTCTCCCGTTTGATGCCGTCGTCCAGGGCCGAGAATGCCTTGCCACGGCCGTAGCTGCCGCGGACGTTGGGGTAGAGAATCGCCACCCCGAGCTCGTTCAGGAAATAGGCGCTTCGCCCCTGGTAGCGGGGGCGCTCGCGGGCCGAGGCTCCCGCGGGACCGCCGTGAATGCTGAGCATGACGGGACGCGGGCCGGTGAACCGGGCCGGCGGCCGGTACAGCACCCCCGAAAGCATCAGGCCGTCGAAGCTTTTCCAGGTGACGATTTCCGGCTCCGGAAGCCACGACGGATCGAACCCGCCGGCTTCGCTGACCGTCCAGCGTTCGACCGCCCCGGTCGCCGCGGCCACCGAGTAGACGTCGCCAAAGACGCGCGGCGACCAGAACGTGAAGGCGACCTCGCCGCTGCCGGCCCGCCACTGCGGTACGTCGATGAGCTGCCCTAGCGGCAGCCTCGGCGCCGCGCGCAGCGCCAGTGTCTGCGCCTGGCGCAGCTCAACGCGGCTGCCCTCCATCGTGTCGTAGACAATCGCCAGCGTCCTGCCGTCCGGCGACAGGGCAAAGCTTTCGAGCGCCTGATCGTCGGCGGTGAGCAGCGTCCACACACCGGTGGCGAGGTTGCAGCGCCACAGCCGCAGGAACTCGGCGCCGCGGTTGCTCAGCGCCAGCACGAACCGGCCGTCGGCGGAATACTGCGGCAGCCGCCACGCCGCGTGCTCGGCGGGATCGGTAAGCGGCGTCTTCCTTCCGGTGGCGACGTCGACCCGCCACAGGTGCTGCTCCCCCTGCGCCGGCGCATGCGTCACGACCAGCTCGCGGTCGTCCGGAGACCACGCGTCGGCGCCCCAGACGCCATCCATCTCGGCGACGAGCCTGGCCGAGGCTGGATTCGCTGGATTCATGACATAGAGATCGCGATCGGCGCCGCCGTGACCGCCGCGGCGGGTCGAGTCGTAGGCGATGAGACCCGCCTTGTGCGCCCAGACTGGCAGGCCGTGGCGCGAGGACCCGTCCGTGAGCAACGTTGACTGCCGCGTCGCGGCGTCGTAGCGATACAGCTGCGTCGTCTCGGCACCCCCGCCGGCGTCCCTGGCGAAGACGAAGGAGCCGCCGCCCGGCGCGTACCACGCCCCCGGCGACAGCGGCGATGGCGGAGGCACGCCTTCCTTGAAGAACGTCAGCTGACGGCGGGCCATGCCCGGGCCCGCGACCGAATGAATCTGACCGACGTTGCCGAAGGTCGTCCAGATCAGCGTGCGGCGCTCGGTGGGATGCCAGCCGAGGAGCAGAGCGCGGCGCGAACCGGCGTACGGCGCCAGGTCTTCGGCCAGCGACGCCGGAATGGGAGGCAGCCCTTCGGCGCGGACGTTGGCCGGCACCGGCATGGTGGCGGACGACGGCCGGGCGCCTGGGGCGTCCTGGCGCGCGGCGGCGCCGCCGGAGGCCCCGGGCAGGATCGCCAGCGCACAGAGAACCACGGCCGCGCGCATGGAGTGGCGCATGAAAGCCTCGATACTTTGAAAGGGGGTGCGCCGCGCCATTATAGTGCCAGGGGATGCGAATCGTGATTGCTGGCGGCAGCGGCTTCCTCGGCC
>JBDTOB010000283.1:0-4446 GCA_039933435.1 Acidobacteriota bacterium
CCGGCAACTGGAAACCAGTCCCTAACGGCCTGAACTCCGCATCTCGCGCAGCACCCGCGCCGACTTGAGATCCTTGTCGAGATGCAGGGTCAGCAGCCGGCGATGCACCGTTTCCAGCTCGCGCGCCGCGCGCGCGGCCAGCGGCAGGGTCTCGAGCCGATCGGGCGCCGTTCCGCCGGCGCTCTGCAGAAACCGCAGCGCCTCGACCCCGAGGGGCGACCCGCCGGGCGGCGCGCAGATGCGGCAGACGAAAATCTCGTCGCGCGCCGGCATCACCGCCCCGCCGCCGAGCGGCTCGCCGCAGCCCGGGCATTCGCCGAGCGCCGGATACACCCCCTGCAGGCGAAGAATCCAGTACTCGAAATACCGCGCCAGCGGCTCAATCGGCGCGCCGCCGGCGATGGCCTCGGTCACCGAGGCGCCGAGCCTGAACAGCCGCTCATCGGCATGCGCTTCGGGCGCCCACTCGTCGATGAGCTCGGCGAAGTAGCCGACATGCCCGAGCGCCTCGCCGGTGGCCCCCGAGAGCGGCGACCGCGTCGGCTCGACGTAGTTGATCCGCACCAGATCCCGCTGCTCGCGCTCGTAATACGCGACGCCGGCGCGGGTCATCGGCTCGAGCGCCCCGACGAACCGGGACCGGGCGCTGCGCGCCCCCTTCGCCACCCCGCGCTTCTTGCCGCGGTCGCGCGTCAGAAAGACCACGATCCGATCCGACTCACCCAGCTTGTAGGTGCGGAGAATCAGCGCTTCGGACGTGTAGACGGGCATGCAGCTGTTCCATCCACAGTCATCGCTCCGGCGCCACCACCGGACCCTCTATTCTACCCCGGCTGACTGGCCGCCGGTCCATGGCCGCTACCCGGGCTGATGCAGGTACTTCAGCAGCACCGTCGCCAGGCCCAGGAATGAAAAGAACCCGAACACATCGGTCAGGGTGGTGATGAAGACCGCCGAGGCCAGCGCCGGGTCCACCTTCATCGCCCGCAGCGCCAGCGGGATGACGGTTCCGGCCGTGGCCGCAACGAACATATTGATCACCATGGCCATCGCCAGGATGCCGGCGAGCATCGGATCGTGGCTGAAGAGCCACACCACGACGGCGCCGACGATGCCGCAGGCCAGGCCGTTGCCGATGCCGACCGCCGCTTCCTTGAAGAGGGCCTTGCGCGAGTTGCTCCAGGTCAGCTCCCCGAGCGCAATCCCGCGGACGATCACCGTCAGCGTCTGGGTGGCCGCATTACCGCCCATGCCGGCGACGACCGGCATGAAGATCGCGAGCGCCACCACCTTGTCGATGGTCTGGGCGAACAGCGCGACCACGGAGGCGGCGAGGAACGCGGTCGCGAGGTTGACGATCAACCACGGCAGCCGCTTGCGCAGGGAATCCCAGGCGGAGGTGAAGACGCGATCGTCGCCGGCGACGCCGGCCAGCCGGTAGACGTCCTCGGTCGCCTCGTCCTTGATGACGTCGATGACGTCGTCCACGGTGATGACGCCGACCAGCTTGTTCTCCTCGTCAACGACCGGGATGGCGAGCAGGTTGTAGGACGCCACCTGGCGCGCCACCTCCTCCTGGTCCATGTCGGAGCGGACGCTGATCAGATCGGTCGTCATGATCCGCTTGAGCGGCGTCTCCGGCGACACCAGCAGCAGGCGGCGCAGCGAGACCACCCCGACCAGGTGGCGCCTGGCGTCGATGACGTAGAGATAGAACACGACCTCGACGTCGCGGGACCCCTGCAGCGCGGTGATCGATTCCCCGGCGGTCATGTCCTCGGCGAGGGCAAAGACCTTGGGGTTCATGATGCGGCCGGCGGTCTGCTCCTTGTACTCGAGCAGGTCGCCGACGTCGCCGCCCGCGGGGCGCCGCTGCACCAGTTCCAGCACGGCCGCGGACAGGTCTTCGGGCAGGTAGTCGATGAGCGCCGCGGCGTCGTCCGAGGGCAGGTCCTGGAGGAGCCGGCCGATCTCCTCGGCGGGCCGCTCGCGGAGGAGCGCCGCGCCGGCCTCGGGGCCGAGCTCGCTCAGGCCCTCCATGGCGAGGCGGCTGTTACGTTCGGCGAGAACCGTGAAGGCGGTGTCGCGCTCCTTCTCGGGCAGTGCGGAGAAGACCTGCGCCAGATCGGCGGGGTGCTGCTTCTGGAGCAGGTTGACGAGGTTGGCCGTCGCCCCCATGCGCATCAGCCGCTTCACGGAGTCGAGCACGACGTCGAGCTTGCGCTGGGGCATAGGGAGACACTCGCTCTCGGCGGAAACCCCTCAATCTAACACATCAGCGTCGCGGTCCGGCCCCCCGAGGCTTGCGCGATCCCCGCGGCTGGTGCGAGGTCCGGCCGCGGCCCTCGCTCTTCGGCACGCCGATGTCGTCGAGGGCGCGATCGTTGTCGCGCCAGTCGGCGTTGACCTTGACGCGGAGGTCGAGAAACACCTTGGTCCCGAAGAAGGCCTCGAGATCGACCCGCGCCTCGGTGCCGATCCGCTTGATCATGTCGCCGGCGCGGCCGATGACGATCGGCTTCTGCGAGTCGGTCTCGACGTAGATGGTGCAGTAGAGCCGGAGGATGCGCTCGCGCTCGGACTCGTCGAACTCGTCGACCACGACCGCGGTGGAGAACGGCAGCTCGGCCCGGGTGTGCTGGAGGACCTTCTCGCGCACGGTCTCGGCGACGATGGTGCGCTCGGGCTGATCGGTCAGGTAATCGGCGGGAAAGCCCGGCTCGCCTTCGGGCATCTGCGCCAGCATCAGCTGCTCGAGCTCGTCGACGCCGTCCCCGGTGGCGGCGGAGACCGGGACGATGGCGGCGAAGTCGTGCCATGTGCGGACGTCCTCCATCAGCGGCAGCAGCCGCGCCTTCGCGACCAGATCGATCTTGTTGAGCACCAGCACCGCCGGCACCGTCAGGCCGGCGAGCAGCCGCGAGACGTACTCGTCGCCGTGCCCGGGGCGGGTGGAGGCGTCGAAGACCAGCGCCACCAGATCGACCTCGCGCAGCGTCTCGACCGCGGCGTCGACCATGCGAACGTTGAGGCGATGGAGCGGGCGGTGGATCCCGGGCGTGTCGACGAACACCAGCTGTCCGCCGTCGTAGCCCTTGACGGCAAGGATGCGGTGCCGGGTGGTCTGCGGCTTGTCGGAGACGATCGCCACCTTGGTGCCGATGATCCGGTTGAGCAGCGTCGACTTGCCGGCGTTGGGCCGGCCGATGAACGAGATGTACCCGGTCTTCATGTTCAGCCTTCAGCCCTGGCGCCGTCCGCCACGGGCGCGCGCCTGACGCGGACTTTGTGAATCCGCCGCCGCTCCGCCTCGAGCACCTCGACGATCAGGCCGTCGAGCTCGAACGATTCCCCCACCGCCGGCACCCGGCCGACGCGGGTGAGGACGTAGCCGCCGACGGTCTCGAAGCCGTCCGGCTCGATCTGCACCCCCAGCCGATCGCGGACCTCGTCGATGTTCACCTTGGCGCTGAAGACAAACGCCCCCTGCCCTTCGTCGACGATCGGCTCCGTCTCGACGTCGTACTCGTCGCGGATCTCGCCGACGATCTCCTCGAGGAGGTCCTCGATCGTCACCAGCCCGGCGGTGCCGCCGTACTCGTCGACGACGATGGCGATCTGGACCTGCTTGTGCTGGAACTCGCGCAGCATCTCGGCCACCCGCTTGGTCTCCGGCACGAAGGTGGCGGGGCGGACCAGGTGCTGCAGGTCCTGGTCGAGCCGCAGGCTGCCGCGCTCCTCGCCGGTGAGGCGGATCAGGTCCTTCACGAACACCATGCCGGTGATGTTGTCGAGGTTCTCCTTGTGCACCGGGATGCGCGAGTATTCCTGCTCGCGAAACAGCGCCCGCAGCTCGTCGAGCGTCGCATCCGAGCGGATCGACGCCATGTCGGGCCGCGGCGTCATCACCTCGCGCACCAGGGTGGCGCCGAAATCGACGATCGACTGCAGCAGCTTCCGCTGGTCCCCCTCGATCAGCCCCTGCTCGGCGGCGGCGGCTTCCTCCGGCGTCGGGTCCGCCCCGGCGGCGGCGTCCGAGGCGGTGCCCGACAGCTGCGCATCGGGGCGATCCCTGCGGCCGTCGGCGACGATGAGGTGCACCAGCGGCCCGGTCAGCGGGTGGAGAAAGCGGGCGACGACGTCGAAGGGCGGCAGCAGCACTTCGAGCACGCGCTCGGGATTGCGCCGGACGATGAGCAGCGGCAGCACGTGCGCGCACACCAGGATGAAGACCGCGACAAACAGCAGCAGCAGGCCGATCGAGCGGAAGCCGATGCGGCCGGTCAGCAGCGCGATGAACATCGTCGAGAGCGAAAAGATGATGCCGAGCAGCAGCCGCGCCGGCAGGAACAGTTGAATCGGATCGGCGAGATAGAAGCCGAGGCGGTCGTCGCGGCCGCCGCGCTCGGCCATCAGCCGCAGCGACAGCCGCATCAGCGCGCTGAA
>JBDTOB010000284.1:0-4435 GCA_039933435.1 Acidobacteriota bacterium
TTGGTGATGGCCGGGATGCAGCCGACCCGGAACTGTCCGGGGACGTTGCAGAAGCTCGAGCGGAAGTAGGTCGGTAGCCCGGACGAGTAGCGGGCGATGGTGCTGACCTGCCATCCGCCCACGAGGGCGTTGGCGAGGCCCCCACGGTTCAGATACTTGCGGCCGTTGCCGACCGGCAGCTCGTAGACGAACGCCGCGGAGAGGACGTTGGGTGTGTCGGTCGAGGCGATCGCCTCGTTCCGCCCCTTCTCGAAGGGGGAGATCACGCCCTGCAGCCCGCTCCACGTCACCGCTTCACGCTGGGTGTTGTCCGACCCGCTCGAGATGGTCTTCGACAACGTGTACGAGACCAGCGCGTAGGTGCCGCCGGAGAAGCGCTTCTCGAGCTTCATCTGCAGCGAGTTGTAGTGCGACGCGCCGTGATTCTCGTTGAGGCCGGTCAGCTCGCTGCAGTACTGCGGGTAGGGACGCAGCGCCTGCGCGACCGACGGCGCGCAGCCGGTCATCTGCTGCACCCAGCCGGGATAGGGCAGCGCCACGCCGTCCAGGCTGGTGTCGCCCGGGGCGAACTCGTCGTAGAGCTTCTGGCCGAGCGAGAGGTATTTCGGATCGATGGCGTTGAGCGGATCGATGCTCGACGGCAGCCGGCGTCCGGCGCTGCCGACATAGGCGACGCTCAGCGACAGGTTCCGGGCGAGCTCGCGGTCCACGGTGACGTTCCACTGATGCGAGTAGGGCCGCTTGTTGGCGTCCACCGGGCGATAGAGCAGCCCCTGGCCGTTCTGGTAGTCGGACCGGATGATCGGCGGCTGTTCGAAGTTCTGGGGCAGGCCCTGATCGAGGAAAAAGGCCGGCTGGATGCCGCCCAGGGTGGTGCTGAAGTTCGGCGTGTTCGAGAAGCCGTCCTGCGCGATGCCGCCGCCCCAGCCGGGGTAGAAGGCCTGGGTGTAAAAGATCCCCCAGCCGCTGCGCAGCACGGTCCTGTCATTGAGCCGGTAGACGGCGCCGAGCCGCGGCGCGAAGCCGCCGTACCAGTTCTTCTCCGGGTAAGGGGCGCCGTAGCTGGCGGTGCCGTAGCCGTTGCCCGCGAAGGCCAGGCGGCCGGGGCGTCCGCCGGCGCCGGGGTTCGCTCCAGCCGGGTCGAAAAACGAAAAGACGTCGTACTTCTCGGAGGAGGGGGAGTAGTAATCCCAGCGTATCCCGTAGTCGAAGGTGAACTTGTCGTTCACCCGCCAGGTGTCGCCGGCGTGCACGATCCAGGCATGCTGGCGCGGATAGGCGTTGGCCACGTCGCGGAAGGTGGCGCCGCCATTGTCAACCGCGCCGATCAGGAAGCTGGCAACCGGGCTGCCGCTGTTGACGCCGACCAGCCCGGTGGAGCCGCGGCCGAAGCTGAAGCTGCCGGCCTGATTGCTGTTGGAGTGGATGTTGCCCATGATCTTGCGCCATTCCATCCCCACCTTGACGCTGTGCGACCCGACCGCGTAGGTCACCGCGTCGTTGATGATGAAGGTCGGGCGCGTCGTCACGTTGCCGATGTTGATCCCGGCGTTCGACCCGAACGTCGCGAAGCCGTCGCTGAAGGACATCTGCGGCGGCACGTTGTCGCCGGCGACCCCTTTGATCTTCGGGAAGTCTCCGACGAAGTCCTGGTTGACCGAGCCGTATCCCTCGTTGCGGTTCAGGTAGCCCATCGACATGTGGTTGAGCAGGTTCGAGGTGAAGATGCGGTCGTAGTTGAACCGGTTCACCCACGAATTCTGCGGATCCGAGTAGGAGTCGTTGGAGATCGGCTGGGGCAGCGTCGAGGCGAACTTGGCTGGCGCGCGCTGGTGCCAGATGCTGGTGAACATGTGGTCCTTGCTGCCCATCTGCAGGTCGAACCGCCCCATGTAGTAGTCGGAGTTGCCGAGGATGGTGTCGGGGATCGCCGGCGCCAGGTAGTTGTTGAGCGGGCCGCCGCTGGTCGGCGTCGGCAGCGCGGACAGCCATGGCCTGATCAGAGCGGTGATGCGCGAGGGGCAGATGACGTTCGGGGTCTGTCCGTCGCAGCCCATGAACTGATCCTTGGTGTAGCCGCCGCGGCCGTCGGCGCGGATGGTCAGTGGATCGTAGATGGGAATCAGATTGCCGCTGGCGTCCCGCCAGTCGGTGAAGTCGCCGTTGCGCTCCCTCAGCGACGGGATCGATAGCGTCGGCTGGTTCGATCCTCCCGTCTGACGGTAGCCCTCATGGTCGAAATAGAAGTAGCTCTTCCAGCGCTCGGCCCAGAGCCCGGGCACCTTCGCCGGCCCGCCGATGTTGACGCCGTAGTTGTTGCGCTTGAACGGCGGCTTGTCCTCGGCGCCCCACTGCTTGGCCTTGAGCGTCTGGTCGCGGTGGAACTCGAACACCGATCCGTGGAACGAGCTGCCGCCCGACTTGGTGACCGCCATGATCTGGCCGGACGTCGACGACCCGTACTCGGGGGCGAAGTTGGAGGTCAGGATTTTGATTTCGCTGACCATGTCGGGCGACATCGGAAAGTCCTGGAAGATCGAGACCATGCCTCCCTGGCTCATGAAGCCCTGCTGCATGCTGACGCCGTCCACCGACGCCTCGTCGCCCGACTGCAGGCCGCCGTTGATGCGCGCGTCGAAGGCGTTCGAGCCGCCGCCGGTGCTGACGCCGGGCATCAGAATCGCGAAGCCGGCCGCGGCGCGCGGGCCGCTGTTCATCAGCAGCGGCAGCTGCTGCAGCGTTTCCGGCGAGATGCCGTGCTCCTGGGTCGCGGTCTGCGCCAGGATCGAGGCGCCGCCAATCACTTCGATCTTCTGTTCCTGGGTGCCGATCGGCAGGGTGATCTCGACGCGCTGCACCGAGCTCAGCGTCACCTCGATGTCCGCGTGGGTCACCTGCTGGAAGCCTTCCTTGATCGCCTCGACCGCATACTTCGCCGGCGCGAGGTTGCGGAAGGCGTATTCCCCCTCAGGGCCCGAGACCGTGGTGCCCACCAGTTGATCGGTGGCGACCTTGCGCAGCGTCAGCGCGACGTCCTTGACGACGGCGCCGGACGAGTCGCGGACGACGCCGGTGATGGCGCCGTTGACGGTCTGGCTCCAGGCGGCGGTAGCGAAGGCGAGCACAATGGCCAGAATCCAGATGGAGCTTTTTGCTGTCTGCATGGGTCGAGGCTCCTCGATAACCGACGTGGCGTGATGCGAACTCAGACGATTTATCAACAAATTACGATGTGGGTGTAGCATTCGCGCTGACAGAAGTCAAATAGTACCGGTCACTCTCAGCCGGAATTGGAACGCCGCTCGCTAGGAGGTTCGATGTCTGCACCCCCCGAATCACACGCCCTGCCTGTCGCATCGGCCGCCGGCCTGACGCCGACGCGGCGGGATGTGCTCCGCCTCGCCGCCGCGGCGCTGCTGCCGCAGCCGGACCTCCGATCGCGGCGGCCGAAGAAGGTGATCGTGGCGGGGGCCGGCATCGGCGGCCTGTGCTGCGCCTACGAACTGGTGCGCCGCGGACACGAGGTCACCGTGATCGAGGCCTCGGGCCGTACCGGCGGCCACGTCTTCACCGTTCGCGACGGCCTGGACGACGGGCTGTATGCGGATGGTGGGGCCGAGCAGTTCACCGAGCCCGGCTACGAGCGCTACCGGGAGTACGTCCGCGAGTTCAACCTCGAATACACGTATTACCCGCGGCGGGAGCACATCCTGCGCTGGATCGACGGCCGCATGCACACTCCGGAGATGCTGGCCGATCCGAAAGTGCTGGCGGGCCTGGGGCTGAATGCGCGCGAGATCGCCTTCCTCGGGAAGGAGCCGTTTCCCGAACTGGCCGCGCTCTACTATGCCCCCTACGTCGACAAGTTCGCCGATGAGTACCGCCCCTTCGACGCCGGGCTGAACGCTCTCGACGCCCTCACCTCCGCCGAGTTCTTCCGGCGGGAAGGGGCGTCGGCCGGGGCGCTGAAGTTCATCGGCGGCAGCGGCTCGGCGCTGGAGTCGGTGTGGTACGCGGCGATCCTGAAGAAGCGCGGAGTGCCGCTGTTCCCGCCCAAGGTGTTCCGGCTGATCGGCGGCAATCAGACGCTGCCCAGCACCTTCGCGGCGAAGCTCGGGGATCGGGTGCGGCTGAACAGCCCGGTGACCGCCATCAGCCACGGGCCGGGCGGCGTGCGCGTCAGCTGCAAGCAGAACGGCGGCACGGCGACGCTGGAGGCCGACTACCTGGTGTGCGCGATGTCGGCGAGGATGCTGCGGACGCTGCCGGTCGAGCCGGCGTGGCCGGCCGCCAAGGCCTACGCGATCGCCAACGTCCCCTACTACCACGACACCCGCGTCGTCTTTCAGTGCCGGACCCGCTTCTGGGAACGCGACGGGCTCAGCCCCAACATGGAGTTCGGGGATCCGTCGCTCTACCACGTCTGGAGCGCGTC
>JBDTOB010000285.1:0-4430 GCA_039933435.1 Acidobacteriota bacterium
GTCCTGCGGCTCGCGGCGCGCCCGGCGCGAGCACGTCGCCTTTCACGCCTCGGCCGCGGACGCCGAGCGGGCCGGCTTCCGTGCCTGCCGCCGCTGCCGGCCGACGGATGCACCGCTCGCTGAGCGGCACGCCGCGCTCGTGGTCGAGGCCTGCCGCTCGATCGAAGTCGACGCCCGGATGCCGGACCTCGGCGCCCTCGCGGCTTCCGCCGGCATCAGCCGCTTCCATTTTCACCGCATCTTCAGCTGCGCCACCGGACTGACACCGCGCGCCTACGCGGCGGCGCGGCGGGCCGAGCGCGTCCGGACCACGCTGGCGCGGAGCGCCACCGTCACGGACGCGGTCTACGAGGGGGGCTTCGAGTCGAGCAGCCGGTTCTATGCCGCCGCGCCCGGGCTCCTCGGGATGAGCCCCTCGGCCTTCCGCCGCGGCGGGGCAGGGACCCGCATCCGCTTTGCGGCGGGACAATGCGCCCTCGGGGCGATTGTCGTCGCCGCCACCGATCGCGGCATCTGCGCGATTTTCCTCGGGGACGATCCCGACCAGCTCGTACAGGAACTGCAGCGGCGCTTTCCCCGCGCCGATCTCGCGGCCGGAGGACAGGACTTCGACGCGTGGATCGCGAGGGTGGTGGGGTTCGTGGAGGCGCCGCAGATCGGGCTCGACCTGCCGCTCGATGTCAGCGGCACCGCATTTCAGCAGCGGGTGTGGCGCGCGCTCATGGAAATTCCGCCCGGCTCGACCGCCAGCTACGCCGAGGTGGCCGGGCGGCTCGGTATTCCCGGGTCGGCCCGCGCCGTCGCCGGCGCCTGTGCGGCCAATCCCGTGGCCGTCGCCATCCCCTGCCATCGTATCGTCTGCACCAACGGCGCGATCTCGGGATACCGCTGGGGGGTGGAGCGGAAGCGCGAGCTGCTGGCCCGGGAGGGGCGGGAGCAGGCGCGGCGGGTGCGGTAGGAGGTCAGGCCGCGCCGGCGTGGTCGGCGGCGGCGCGCGGCGCCCGCTCCAGCAGCGCGTGCTCTTCGTCGATGCGCTTCCATCCCAGCGAGTCGCCGACCTCGTCGGGTACCCGCACGAGGCCGCGGTCGATGCGAAAAGCCCCTTCGGGCGTATGGACGACGCCGCGGACGAGGTGCGGGTGGCGATACAACCCCATGGTGTTCAACCTCTCTGTTGTCTGACGGACGATGCCCGGGCCGAAGCGGCGGCGAGCGGAGCGAGCGTGCGAATCGTGCCTCCGGGAAATTCGACGACCTCGCCGCGCGCGGCGTCGAGCTGCAGCGGCAGCATGTCGGTGCGATGGCCGCAGGACTCGCAGACGAACAGCGCCAGGCCGTCGTCTTCGAGCACGAGGTAGCGGTGTCGGCAGCCGAACATCGCGGCGGCGTGGACGATCACCGGAAGCCTCCAGCGCTAACGAAACGGGGCGTCGCAGAGAATAGTGTCATCAGCCTGATGCCCACTAGGCAAGCGCGATGCCGGGTCTTTACCCGCGGAAAATCCTTGATTTTCGGTGGGGTCGATTCCTCCTGCGTCCCCAATCGTGTCATCAGATTACAATTCACGTACGTAAAGGGGGACACTCATCTTCAACCTAAGTCGTTGACTTGTAATGTCCCGCCACTCGAGTTGCCAGGATCGCGCCGGAGGATCCATCATGCGCAGGTGGACCATCTGAATCGGCGCACCTTCCTGCAGGCGATGGGGCTGACGGCGCTGGCGGCGCCGCTGGCGCGAGCGAACGACGCCCCGGCATCCTGGCGCGCGGGCGTCGCCAGCCTCGACATTACCCCGCAGCGATCGTTGTGGATGGCCGGCTTTGCGCTGCGGAAGCAGCCGTCGCAGGGCACGGCGCTGCCGCTGCACGCCAAGGCGCTGGCCCTCCAGGCCGGGCGCGGCCCGGTGGCCGTTCTCGTCACGGTCGACCTCCTCGGGCTGACGGCGGGGATCACCGACCGGGTGGCGGCCGCCGTCCGCCGGCGCCATGGCATCGCCCGTTCGGCGCTGCTGTTCAACGCCAGCCATACGCACTGCGGACCGGTGGTCGACGAGCAGCTGTCGGTGGCCTACGACCTGTCCGCCGAACAATGGGACGCGCTCCGGGAGTACACCGCCCAGCTCGAACGCCACCTGATCGCCGTGATCGGGGACGCCGTCTCGCGGCTGGCCCCGGCCTCGCTGGCCTCGGCGCAGGGCCGGGCGTATTTTGCCGCCAACCGCCGGGTGGCGTTCAGCCCGGACGGCCCGGTCGATCACGCCGTCCCCATCCTCAAGGTGGACGGCGACGCCGGCGCGCCGCTGGCCATCGTCTTTGGCTATGCCTGCCACAACACCACCCTGCAGGACGGCTTCGTGCAATACCACGGCGACTACGCCGGGGTCGCCCAGGCGGCGCTGCAGCGGCGCCATCCGGGTGCGACGGCGCTGTTCGTGATGGGGTGCGGGGCGGATGCCAACCCGAAGCCGAGGGGAACGATCGCGCTGGTCGAGGCCCACGGCACGGCGCTGGCGGACGCGGTCGATGCCGCGCTGCCCGGCGCGAGCCCGATCGCACCGGCCCTGCACACCGCCTACGGGACGGTGGAGCTGCCCTTCGTGGACGCCGCGGCGCGCGAGCGCTGGCACGCCCGGCTCGACATCGATCCGATCTACCTGCGCCGGCACGCGGCGCTGATGGCCGGGATCGTCCGCAGGGACGGCCGCCTGCCGTCGTTCCAGCGTGATCCGCTGCAGGTCTGGCGCTTCGGCGGCCGCGACCTGACCCTCGTCGCCCTCGGCGGTGAAGTGGTCGTCGACTACGCGGTGCGCCTCGCGCGGGAGCATCCCGGCCAGCGCATCTGGACCGCGGGCTACAGCAACGACGTCTTCGGCTACGTCCCCTCGCGCCGGGTGCTGGACGAAGGCGGCTACGAGGGCGGCGACGCGATGATCTACTACGGCCGGCCCGGTCCGTTCACGGACGTCGTCGAAGATCGCATCATCGCCGGTGTCAACCGGCTGATGGCCGGCTGAGCGAGCCCGTGCCATCATTGGGCATGCCGATTCGCCAGATCACCGCGCCGGAACTGAAGGCGATGCTCGATCGCCGGGAGGACTTCCGGTTCATTGACGTCCGCACGCCCGAAGAGCGGGAGCTGGCGCGCATCGAAGGGGCGGCGCTGCTCGACAAGCGCAGCCACGACGAGATCCTGGCGCTCGATCGCGACACGCCGCTCGTCTTCCACTGCCATCACGGGATCAGGAGCCAGGCCGCCGCCGAATATTTCGCGAGCGCGGGCTTCCGCCACCTCTTCAACCTGACGGGCGGGATCGACGCCTGGTCGCGCCAGGTCGACCCGTCCGTGCCGCTCTACTAGCGACTCGAGCCGGTCCACCGCCGCCGCCGGGTCCTTCAGGCGGCACCGCCTTCAGGATGCGTTCGCCCGGCGATCTCGGCGAGCTGGCCGATCCGCCGCAGCATCCCCCCGAAGATCAGGACGTGGAACGGCCACAGCGCGTACCAGTAGACCGTCCCGAACCGGCCGACGGGATCGAACGTCGCGGTCTGCCGGATGATCGATCCGGTGCCGTCCGGCCTGACGTCGAACTCCAGCCAGGCGCGGCCGGGCAGCCGCATCTCGGCCGCCAGGCGTATCCGTCGCGGCGGATCGAACGCCTCCACCCGCCAGAAGTCGAGGGCGTCCCCGGTGCGGAGGGTTTCGGGATCGCGGCGCCCGCGGCGGAGCCCGGCGCCGCCGACCAGGAGGTCGAGCCACCCACGCACCGTCCAGAGCAGGTCGGCGTAATACCAGCCGCGCCGTCCGCCGATGCGCCGGATCGGAGCGAAGGCGGCCTCAGGTGCGGCGCTGACGCGCGTCTCCCGGGCATCGACGAGCCGGGAGCCGTAGGCGCCCTCGGCCCTGGGGCGCGGCGGCCGCGCCGATGACCGCGCGTCCGACCAGGAGGTCTCCGCACCCGCCTGCTCGCCGTCCGCGATCGCCAGCGCGATGCAGGCCTCAACCGGTAGCGGGCGGATGGCGAAGGCGTCACGCGCCGAGAAGTCGCGGACGACGGACCGGTTGCGGACGCCGCCGATCAACTCCCGTCCGACGCGGGCGTACACCGGCGTGATCAGCCCGAGCCACAGCGACGACAGCCGCGGCGTCAGCAGCGGGATGGGAATCATCGCCCGCCACAGGCCGCGCTGGCGCGCGTACTCACGCATCAGGTCGCCGTACGACGCGATCGTGGCGCCGCCGATCTCGAAGATCCGGTCGGTCCCGTCCTCCGGGAGATCGAGCGCGGCGACGAGATAGGCGAGCAGGTCGGCGATGCCGATTGGCTGCGCCACCGTGCTGACCCAGCGCGGGCAGATCATCACCGGCAGGCGATCGACGAGGGCGCGGATGATCTCGAACGACAGGCTGCCGGCGCCAATCACGATCGAGGC
>JBDTOB010000286.1:0-4427 GCA_039933435.1 Acidobacteriota bacterium
CCCGGCCGTCGCCCATCAGCGCCTCGATCGAGAACGTGCGCGAGGCGCCGGCGAACTTTTCGCTCTCGCTCTTCTGTCCGTCGACGACCGGCATGGCGAGCTCGGTTTCGACGAACTCCTTGTAGAGCGCCAGGATCTTCATCGTCTCGGCCTGCGCCTCGTCGGCGGTCTCGTGGGCGGTGTGCCCTTCCTGCCAGAGGAACTCCGTCGTCCGCAGGAACGGCCGCGTCACTTTCTCCCAGCGGACGACGTTGGCCCACTGGTTGATGAGCACCGGCAGGTCGCGCCAGGACTTGATCCATTTCGCGTACATCGTCCCGATGATCGCTTCGGAGGTGGGGCGGATCGCCAGCCGCTCTTCGAGATCCTCGTCGCCACCCCGGGTGACCCACGCCACCTGGGGGGAGAAGCCCTCGACGTGCTCGGCCTCGCGGGTGAGCAGCTTCTCGGGGATGAACAGCGGGAAGTAGGCGTTGACGTGGCCGGTGGCCTTGAACCGCCGGTCGAGCCCCTGCTGGATCAGCTCCCAGATGGCATAGCCGTAGGGGCGGATCGCCATGCAGCCTTTGACCGGCGTGTAGTCGGCGAGCTCGGCCTTCAGGACGACATCGAGATACCAGCGCGAGAAGTCCTCCGACTGCGGCGTGATCTCGGTGACCAGTGCGTCCTTCTTCGGCGGCTGCGCCCCGCCGCCGCCCTTGCCGCCGCCCTTGCGTCCCTGTTCCTGCCCGACCGTCTGCTCCGACATTACGTTGAAACCTCTCTTGTCACGGCGTCCGCCGGCACGCTCGCTCTGGTGATGCTTGACTGGCGCCGAGCCGCCTCGTCCGGCCGCGCCGGGAACCGCCCCACGGGCCGGGAGGACGCGCTCCGGCTCAACGTCGTGAGAGCTGCTCGGGGATTCGTCGTTTCCAGTGTATATCGTCGCGCTCCGGGAAGTCGGCGCGGTAATGCCCGCCGCGGCTTTCCTCCCGGCGCAGCGCCGCGCGGGCGATGAGGCGGCCGAGGGTGAGAATGCTGGCGCGCCGCCACCCGTCCGGGTCCAGGGGATCCCCGGCCAGAATGCGCTCGTCCAGTTCCCGCCACGCCCCCTCGAGCACCCCGAGCGCCCGCTCCAGCCCCGCCCGATCCCGAAACAACCCCACGTCCCGCCACATCAACTGCTGAATCCCCGCCGCATCGACGAGGTTCGCCGAACCCGGCGAACCTGGCGGAACCTCGAACCCCGCGGAACCCCGCGGAACCCCGAACCCCGCAGAACCGAACCCCGCAGAACCGAACCCCGCAGAACCCCGCGGAACCCCGCGGAACCCCGTGGAACCCTGTTCGCGCATCACCATCCCGGAGCGCGCCCCAAACACGAGCCCCTCGAGCAACGAGTTGCTCGCCAGGCGGTTGGCGCCGTGCACCCCGGTGCAGGCGACCTCGCCGGCGGCGAAGAGTCCGGGCAGCGTCGTCCGGCCGTCGATGTCCGAGAGCACGCCGCCCATCACGTAATGCGCCGCGGGACCCACCGGGATGCGATCGCGCGCGAGATCCAGTCCGGCCCGGCGGCAAGCGTCGGAGATCAACGGAAACCGCTCGTGCACGAAGTCCGGATCCAGCGTTTCCAGCGAGAGGAAGATCGGACCGCCGCTGCGTTCCTCTTCGCGCACGATGGCCCGCGCCACCCGGTCGCGCGAGGCCAGATCCCCCGCCGATTCGTAACGGCCCATGAAGGCGTCGCCCTCGGCGTTCAGCAGCCGGGCCCCCTCGCCGCGCAGCGCCTCCGAGAGCAGGAAGCGCGGCTGCCCCGCCACCTTGAGCGCGGTCGGGTGGAACTGGACGAACTCGAGGTCCGCCACCGCCGCACCGGCGCGATAAGCCATGGCGACGCCGTCGCCGGTGGCCACCGATGGATTGGTGGTTTCGCTGTAGACCTGGCCGGCGCCGCCGGTGGCCAGCAGCACCTGCGGCGCGCGGGCGGTCGAGATCGCGCCGTCCTCTTCCAGAAAGCGAACGCCGTCGCAGCCTCCGTCGGTCACGACGAGATCGACCACCCGTGCGTGCGCGTGGGTCGAGACCCCGGCGAGGCCCGAGGCGCGCTCCCAGAGGAGGCGTCCGATCTCCCGGCCGGTGGCGTCGTGGGCGTGGAGAACGCGGCGGGCGCTGTGGGCGCCTTCGATCGCCAGCGCCGGCTCGCCGTCGGCGCCGCGATCGAACCGGGCCCCCCAGGCCATCAGTTCCCTGACGTAGCGCGGGCCGTCCTCGACCAGCACGCGCACGGCATCCGCGTCGCACAGGCCGTCGCCCGCCGCCATGGTGTCGGCCGCATGCAGCGCCGGAGAGTCTCCCGGGGCGACCGCCGCGGCGATGCCCCCCTGGGCGTAGCCGGTATTGCCTTCCCTCGGCTCGGCTTTGGTGAGAATCAGTACGTCGCCGGCGCCCGCGAGCTCGGAGGCCGCGCGCAGCGCGGCGATGCCGCTCCCGACGATGATGAAATCCGCGCGAAGCTCCACGCCCGTTGCTGCTATCCTACCATCGCGACCACCATGAACTTTCCCGTGTCTCCAGCCCCAATCCACCTCGACGTCCGCACCTCGTCCGGCCAATACGCCATCGAGATCGCCCCCGGGGCTTCGAAGCGGGTGGCGGCGGTGCTCGATGCCGCCGACCTTCCCCGGCGGCGATTCATCGTGTCATCGCAGACCGTGTGGCGGTTCCACGCCGAGCGGCTGGAGGGGCTGACGCCGGAAGATCCCATCCTGCTGCCGGACGGCGAGCGCTTCAAGCACGTCGCCACCGTCGGACGCATCTACGATGCGCTGATTCGCGCCGGCGCCGATCGCCTGAGCACGATTGTCGCGCTCGGCGGCGGCGTCACCGGCGACATTGCCGGCTTTGCCGCGGCCACGTTCCTGCGCGGCATCCCCATCGTCCAGGTGCCGACCACGCTGCTGGCGCAGGTAGACAGCTCGGTCGGAGGAAAAGTGGGCGTCAACCACCCGATGGGCAAGAATCTCATCGGCGCCTTCTATCCCCCGGCCGCGGTGGTCATCGATCCCGATCTGCTGGCGACGCTGCCGCGGCGCGAGTTCCGCGCCGGGCTCTACGAAGTCGTGAAGTACGGCGTCATCGCCAGCCGGCCGCTGTTTGACCGGACCGCGGCGGGGCTGAAGGCGCTCTTCGCCAGGGAGGCGTCGGCGCTCCTGCCGATGATCGCCGAGTCGTGCCGCATCAAGGCGTCGATCGTCGAGCAGGACGAGCGGGAGTCGGGAGTGCGGCGGACGCTCAACTTCGGACATACCGCCGGCCATGCGCTCGAGGCGATGACCAGATACCGCCGCTTCCGCCATGGAGAAGCGGTGGGCTACGGCATGCTGGCGGCGGCGGCGCTGAGTGCGGCGCGGGGCGTGTTTCCTGAAGCGGATCGGGCGGCGCTGACGGCGCTGATCACCAAGATGGGGCCGTTGCCGCCGGTCGGCGACCTCTCCGCCGCCGAGGCCACCGAGGCGACGCGGCGCGACAAGAAAGTGCTGGCGGGCCGGCTGCACTTCGTGCTGCCGACGGCGATTGGCGCCACCACCACGGTGACGGATGTGACGCCCGAGGAGCTGACGCGGGCGCTGATGTCGATCGGCCTGGCGCCCTGACTACTCGAGGTGGTATTCCTTCAGCTTGGCGATGAGCGACTTGTAGCTCACCTGCAGCAGCTCCGCGGCCCGTCCCCGGTTCCCTTCCGCTTCCTTCATGACTTCTTCGATTTTCAGCTTCTCGACGCCGGCGACGGCGCGGCGGGTGACGTCCGACAGCGTGCCGCTGAGATCCACATGCGCCCAGGGGTTGACGTTTTCCGGCTCGAGCGGCTGATCGACGAACGACAGGTTCAGGTGCCGCGGCAGGATCGAATCGCCGTCGGCGAGGATGACCGCGCGCTCGATGCAGTTCTGCAGCTCGCGCACGTTCCCCGGCCACCGGTACGACTGCAGCTGCTCGATGGCGGCGGGCGAGAGGGTGAGGCGCGGCTTGTTCAGATCGCGGCAGAAGCGGTCCACGAACGAGTGGGCCAGCAGTGAGATGTCCGTGCCCCGTTCGCGCAGCGGCGGCACGGTGATGGGAAAGACCGAGAGGCGGAAATAGAGATCTTCGCGGAAGCGCCGGGCCGCGACCGCGGCCTTGAGCCCCTTGTTGGTGGCCGCGACCAGCCGGACGTCAACGCTGACCAGCGCGGTGCCACCGACCCGTTCGAACCGCCGCTCCTCGAGGGCCCGCAGAATCTTCGCCTGGAGCGACATCGGCAGGTCGCCGATTTCGTCGAGGAACAGCGTGCCGCGATGGGCCATCTCGAACTTGCCCAGCTTGCGGGCGCCGGCGCCGGTGAAGGCCCCCTTCTCGTAGCCGAACAGCTCGGTCTCGAGCAGGTTCTCGGGGATGGCGGCGCAGTTGAT
>JBDTOB010000287.1:0-4418 GCA_039933435.1 Acidobacteriota bacterium
ACGGCCCGGCGGTCATCACGCCCGCGGAGACGTCGTCGATCAGCAGCTCCACCTGGGCGACGCCGACGTTGTCTGCGGCCGCGACGCTGACGGTGACCGTCCCGGCCACCGCCACGCCCGGGGACGGTGCGGTAATCGACACGGTGGGCGCGGCCGTGTCCGGCGGCGGCGGGTTGTCCACGGTGACCGTGACCGCTGCGCTGATCGTGCGGTTGCCGCCGCTGTCCGAGGCCCGTGCCGTCAGCGTATGCGCCCCGTTCGGCGCCAGGCGGCTGTCCCAGGCGATGGCGAACGGGGACGCGGACGACGAGGACGTCGCCGCCACGGTCCCGTCCACCAGCAGCTCCACGGCACTGATGCCGACGTCGTCCGACGCGTCGACGGTGACGTTCACTGCGCCCGTCAGCGTCGCCCCGCTCGCAGGGGCGACGATGGCGACCACCGGGCTCTGGGTGTCGGACGGCGCGACCGTGCCGGCGTTGCGGGCGTAGATGGTGGCGTCGTTTTTCAGCGCCCCGGGCGCCTGCGCCAGGAATACCGAGGGCGACAGCATGATTTGATCGATCGCCAGGCCGTCTTCCCGCACCTGGATCCGGATGATGTGGCTGCCGCTGGTCGTGAACGTGATGTTCGGCCCGAACACGTTGGCGCCGTAGCCGTTGTCCTGCCAGCCCCAGCCCGCGACCCGGCAGCCGGCGCAATCCTCGAGGTTCATCTCCGCCGCCGCGGTCGTGCCGATGGCGTAGGCGGCGACGTCCGAGAACTGGACGAAGACCGAGTCGTTCGTGTAGCTGTCGGCGTCCGCCCTGCCCCGCACCCACAGGTGGTAGGGCACGCCGGCGGGGGCCGTGAAGCTCAGATCGAAGTAGTCGGCCGGCGCCGCGAGCGCCGTCGTTCGCTTGGCCGCGTTGGCGTTCGGGTTGCGGAGCTTCGCGCCGCCTGCCGCGGTCGGATCGACGTCGCGCTGCCAGCGGCCGAAGAGGCTCGCGGCCGGCGCATCCGCCGCATAAAGGACGATGTCGCCGCGCCCGGCCGTCGGGTTCGAGACCACAACCGATACGGCGGTGGAGGTGGCGACGTTGCCGGCGGCATCCGAGGCGCGCGCCTCGAGGGTATGGGTGCCGTTGGCCACTGTGGTCGTGTCCCAGCTGAACGCGTAGGGGGCGGTCGTGTCGTGGCCGACCGAGCCGCCGTCCACCAGCAGCTCGGTGTCCACGATCCCGACGTTGTCGGAAGCGGTCACCGTCACGCCGGCGTTGCCGCGCAGCGTCTGTCCGGCAGCCGGCGCGGCGATCGAGACCGCCGGCAGCGTCGTGTCGGCCGGCGGCGTGCAACGCGCCAGCGAGACGGCGTCGAACACGGCGCCGGTATCTCCGATCGCGCTGACCTCCAGGGTGCACTCCGTGACCGTCCCGCGCAGGTAATGGAATCGGCTGGCTGACGCCGCGGTATAGGCCGCCGTCCCGCTCGGATAGAGCGGCGCGCCGCCGCCGCCGGTGACGATGTAGGTGACGCCGGTAGGATCCGGGACATCGGCGCGGAGCGCCACCGTCCGCTCGTAGTCGTGCTCGTGGCCGCCGATCACCAGCTGAACGCCGTAGCGCTCGAAGACCGGTGTCAGGGCCGCGCGGACGTCGAGCTGCGAGCCATGCTCGCCGCCAGAGCTGTAGGGCGGGCGATGCAGCAGCGCCACCTTCCACGGCTGCGAGGTCGCGGCCAGGTCGGCCTGCAGCCAGGCGATCTGCGCCGCCCGGCGGGCGGGGTCGAGAAACGCAAATTCGGTGTCGAGCGCGACTACGTGGAGAGGGCCGTAGTCGAAGCTGTAGTAGCGCTCGGCGTGGTCGGGATAGGCCGCACTGGCCCCGTTCGCGGGCAGCACGAACAGCCCCAGGTACGGCAGGCCGTTGCCATTGTCGGGGCGGCTGTCGTGATTGCCGGTGACCGTAAAGACCGGCCGCGCCCGCAGCCACGCCGCGTACGGGGTGAAGAACCAGTCGTGCGTGGACTGGAAGGTCGCGGTGCCGACGCCGCCGGCGGCGCCGTAGGCGACGTCCCCGGCATGGAGCGCGAGGTCGAAGCTGTCGTTCCGGATCAGCCCGGCAATCTGGCTCTGCGCCGACGACCCCGTGCCGCTGTCGCCGAAGGCGACGAACGACACCGGCCCGGTGCCGAGCGCCGGCGCGGTGCGGAACGTGTCCACCGCGGGATTGATGTCGATGCCGTTCACCAGGATGTCGTACTGGTAGCCGGTCGCCGGCGCGAGCCCGCTGACCCGGGCGACGTGCTGGTAGTAGTCCGCCGCCATGCCGGTGCTGGCCGCGGCGAACAGCGTGCTCTGCGCCGGCGCGGCGACCGGCGTCCCGCCAGGCAGCCGGTAGCGCAGTTCCGCGGGACCGTTCTCGCGGGTGGCCCAGACCACCACGGCGCCGTCGGCCGAGATCTGCTGCAGATACGGGCCACGCACCAGCGTGGCGGTCGGGGGCGGCGGCGCGACGCCGTCGGTCGTGAAGCTCCACGTCGAGCTCGTCCGGGTCAGCTGCGCCATCGTCCGGCTGACGATCTTCCAGTAATAGGTGGAGCCCGGGACGAGCGGCGTCGGGACGGCGTAGCTCTGCATCTGGGTCGTCGTCTCGCTCGGCCCCAGCTCGAGGTTCGACGCCACCATCGGCAGGTTGTTCGGATCAATGCCGAAGTAGACGTCGTAGAGATGCGCCCACGGGCCGCCGTACCACTTCAGCGTGATCGGGCCCGCCGCCGGCACACTGGTGGCCAGCGTCGCCGGCGACGGGCTCGCCGGCTTGTCCGGCGGCAGCGGCGTGAACGGCTCGTTCTCGACGACGCCGCCGGAGCCGGTCCACTTGCGCTCGAACTGACTGACGAACCAGTCGAAGGTCGCCGGATCGGTGGAGAACATGTTGTGTTCTTCCTGCGACTCGCCGGACGCGCTCGACCAGTTGGACGACCCGAACATCGTCGTCTTCAGCCCGTAGAGCAGGACGGATTTCTGGTGGTTCAGGCCGGCATGCTTGCGCTGCATGACGTCGATCCCGGCCATGTAGAGCCGGTCCACGTTCCACGAGTGCCACAGCCGGTTGACGTCGCGATACTGCTGCGGCTCGGTGATCAGCCGGACCTTCACTCCGCGCGCCCTGGCGGCAATCATCGCGTCGGTGTGCCGCCGATCGGTGATGCGGTACATGATGACGTCGATCTGCTGCGTTTCCTTGCTGTAGCGGCCGAGCGCGCGGTTGACGTAAGACTCGGCCGGCACGTAGTTGAGCTGCGGGTCCTTCGGGAACGTCCCGTAGCGGCGGCTCAGGATCGACGGCACGTTGCCGTAGTCGCGGTAGGCCGAGGTGCTGGTCCAGAGATCGTCGTAGCGGGTGCGGAAGCTGTCGACGAGCGAGGGATCGGCGGTGAAGAAGATCGACTCGTCGGTGTAGTTGGTATACGCGGGTGTGCCCGGCGAGGGCGTCCAGGCGTCGGCGCTGAAATTGGCGCCGCTGAACTCCACCGTGCCCTGTCCGGCAAACAGCATCATCTTCCAGTGGAGGATGCCGCCGGTATAGCGCTCGCGCATCGGGATGCCGGCGTTCTTCAGCTCGAGCAGGCGGTCGGCGTTGTACTTGTTGGTGGCGTTGGCGCGGCTGTCCACCAGGACGCGGACCGGGACGCCCGCCTTGAAGCGGTTGATGAGCTCGGCGGTGTAACGCGCGTCCTCCATGAACCAGAAGGCGACGTCGATGCCGGTCCTCTCCGCCCGGATGTAGTTGATGAGAATCGAGCGGCAGTCCTCGGCCGCGGGATCACAGAGACGATTCTGCGCCCGCGCGGCGGCGGCGGCAGAGACAGACAGCACTACGAACGCGACCGCCACACGGACGGACCGCCGGCATCGAATATTCAAATAGAAACCTTTGAATGGCAGAGGGTGAACCGCCATCGTCGCCTGTTCCGCAGTGCGTTGCAAGCTGATCAGGAGAGACCGACAGGTCCGGGCGGCCGCCGGCGAAGAATGGGGCGGCGCGGAGGACGCGCCGCCCCTGAGGATCCGCTGATCAGTAGCGGTAATGCTCGGGCTTGTAGGGGCCTTCGACCGGCACTCCCAGGTACTCCGCCTGCTCCTTCCGCAGCGTCGTCAGCTTGACGCCGAGGTGGCCGAGATGGAGGCGGGCGACCTCCTCGTCCAGATGCTTCGGCAGGATGTAGACCTTCTTCCCGTACTTGTCGTTGTGCTCGTGCAGCTCGAGCTGCGCGATCACCTGGTTGGTGAACGAGGCCGACATCACGAAGCTCGGATGGCCGGTCGCGCAGCCGAGGTTGAGCAGGCGTCCCTCCGCCAGCACCATGACGCTGTGGCCGTCCGGGAAGCGGTACTCGTCGTACTGCGGCTTGATGTTGATCCGCTCGATCCCCTT
>JBDTOB010000288.1:0-4415 GCA_039933435.1 Acidobacteriota bacterium
TCCGGCGCCTGGTGCGTCGTGCAGCAGGGGATGAACGACGACAACGCCATGGCGCGGCGCTACCACTGGCTGTCGACCGCCGTGAAGAGCTACGTCAACGAGCCGCACGCGGCGGTCTGCGCCGAGGCCGGGGCCCCGACCCTGAACCTGGTGGCGGACGAGAGCGAGGCCGTCCGCGACGCCTCTGCGGAGCTCGCGCGCCAGCAGCCGTCGGTGGTCCTCGATGCGCTGTCGGCGATGCCGGCGCTGGCCATGCCGAGGCGTCACGCGGTGCTCCGGGCCGACGTCAATCCGCAGTACCTGCAGAAAATTCTGCTGACCACCTACGACCGCGCGCCGGAGAATTTCGAAACGCTGCTCGGCATGGAAGGCGTCGGCGCCCGGACGCTGCGGGCCCTGGCGCTGGTCTCCGAGATCATCTACGGCACGCCGGCGAGCACCCGCGATCCCGCGCGCTTCTCATTTGCCCACGGCGGCAAGGACGGATTTCCGTTCCCCGTCGATACCGGCACCTACGATCAGACCGTCGAGGTGCTGCGCAACGCGGTGACCAGGGCCGGCATCGACAGGTCGGAGCGCGTCCAGGCGCTGAAACGGCTGGTGAAATTCGGGGAGGAGCGGGTCAGGGCGCGCCAGGCGCGGACGACGGCGGATCCGGAGACGCCGTGAACCCGCGCGGCTGGCTGCTGCTGCTGTCGGCGTGGCTGTTCCTCTGGGAGCCGATGCGGCTTGCGGGAGAGCTGGCGGCGTCGGCGGGGACGCTCGGGATGCGCGGGACCGGGGGAGCAATCGAACTGGCGGCACACGCGATGGTGGCCGCACTGACGGCGACGGCGGCGTGGGGCGTGTGGATCCGGCACCCGCGGGCCCCGGTCGTGGCGTCGCTGGCGCTGGCGGCATCAGCCGCGGTGACGGTGCAGTCGGTCTACTGGTCGTACCTTCCGGGGGACGCGGCGCCGGGACAGCAGCTGCCGCGCGCGGCCGCGGCAATCGCACACGCAGCGGGATGGATGACGTACCTCCTGCGATCCCGCCGCGTGCGCGCCGCCTTTGATTAGAACGCTTACTTCTTCGCCGAGTGCTTGGCTTCGTGCTTCGCCATCTTGCCGCCGCTCTTCGCCTTGACGATGTGCGTTGCGGTCGTGGTGTTGTGGGTCACCGTCACCCAGTCGCCAGCCTTCAGATTGGCGAGCGCGGCAACGGCCGAACCGGACGCCGTCAGGGTCGTGGAGGCGCCCGCGGCGTCCTTCACGGTGATGGTCTTGGCCGCCGCGTCCGTCGACACGACTTCCGCCTTCATCGTCTCGGCCTTGGCCTTCGAAGACGCCATCGGCTTGACAGCGGGAGCCGCCGGGGTCGCGGGCGTCGCCGTTACCGCAGGCGTAGCCCTGGGGGCCGTCTTCGGCGCGGGGGTCTGAGCGCTGGCAGCGGTTGCGGCCGCCAGGACAACAGCGAGAGCAATAACAATGTTCTTCACGAATTCCTCCAAGAAGGGTAAAAGTTGCGAATGCACCACAGCCAGCTGCAATGGGATTGCCGCCTGTGCCAGCATCTTCCGGCGGGCTAAATCCCTATGTATTTGAATGACTTGCCGGCGGTTCGCGCCCTCCGGCGATGGCTCATCGGCCACGCACAACCGCCACAGCGGGGCGTTTACGATTCGTGGGATGCGAGGCCCGTGGCAGGCCCGGTGGCGCGGAAACGCACTCACCTATTCAGGGAATCAGCCAGGCGAGGACAAGGATGGGAGAGACTTCCGGCGAGATGACCGTCGTCGAAATCGCAGGCACAGGAGGGCCCGACGTCCTCAGGTCCGCCCGTCGGCCGGTGCCACGCCCCGGCCGCGGAGAAGTGCTCATCAAGATCGCGGCCGCCGGGGTCAACCGGCCCGACATCCTCCAGCGTCTCGGTCTCTATCCCCCTCCGCCCGGGGCGTCGCCGATCCCGGGCCTCGAGGTCGCCGGCGTCGTCGCCGCCATGCACCCGGAGGACACCGCCGGCCGCTGGCAAGTGGGCGAACCGGTGTGCGCCCTGATTGCCGGCGGAGGCTACGCGGAGTTTTGCATCGCGCCGGCGGGCCAGTGCATGCCGGTACCGGCGGGCATGGACATCGTGGCGGCCGCTGCCGTGCCGGAAACCTTCATCACCGTCTGGGCCAACCTCTTCGAACGCGGCCGTCCGTCGCGAGGCGAACGCGTGCTGATCCATGGCGGCACCAGCGGCATCGGCACGACGGCGATTCAACTCGCCTCCGCGTCCGGGCTTGTCGTCTATGCGACAGCAGGCTCCGACGAGAAATGCGCCGCCTGCCTCCGTCTCGGCGCGACGCTGGCCATCAACTACACGCGCGAGGACTTCGTCGCGGTGCTGGCAGACGCGACCGGCGGCTCCGGTGTCGACCTCATCCTCGACATCGTCGGCGGCAGTTATCTGGCGCGCAACCTGCAGTGTCTGGCGGCCGATGGCCGGTTGGTGCAGATCGGCTTGATGGGCGGGGCGCGCACAGAGATCGATCTGTCGCAGGTCCTGCAGCGGCGGCTCACGATCACCGGCTCGACCTTGCGGGCCCGCCCCGTGGAGGAGAAGTCGCGGCTGGCGAGGGCGGTCGAAGCGCACGTCTGGCCATGGCTCGTGGAGGGCACGGTGCGGCCAGTAATCCAGCGGACCTTCAGCCTCGCGGACGCCGGCGAAGCGCATCGCCTGCTGGAAGCCGGCGGCGTCATCGGCAAGCTCGTCCTCACCCCGTGACGCCTTGACTTCGTTCCCTTGAAATCAGCACCGTAGCCTGCAGATGACTGTTCCCACGGGTGTCACGTCGGCGCTCGCCACCGATCTCTATCAGCTCACCATGATGGCGGGATACTTCCGAACCGGCCGGCACACCCGCCTGGCCACATTCGAGCTGTTCACGCGCCGGCTGCCGGCCAATCGCCGCTTCATGCTGTTTGCCGGCCTGGATCAGGCGCTCGAGTACCTGGAGCAGTTGCGGTTTACGGAGAGCGAGATCACGTGGCTGGCAGCCCTGCCGGCGCTCTCGCGCGCCCCCGCCGGCTTCGCCGACTACCTTCGCCGCTTTCGTTTCACCGGCGACGTCTGGGCGATGCGCGAGGGCACGCCGTTCCTGCCCGACGAGCCGGTCCTCCGCGTCACCGCGCCGCTCGCGGAGGCGCAGCTGGTCGAGACCGCGCTCCTCGCCATCGTCAATTTCCAGACGAGCATCGCCAGCAAGGCGGTGCGCGTCGTCCACGCCGCCGCCGGCAGGCCGGTGCTGGAGTTCGGCGCCCGCCGGGCTCACGGCACCGAGGCCGCGCTGCTGGCCGCGCGCGCCGCACACATCGCCGGCTGCGCCTCGACCTCGTTCGTCGAGGCCGGCCGCCGGTTCGGGATCCCGCTGTCCGGGACGATGGCGCATTCCTGGGTCCTGGCGGCGGAGTCCGAGGAACAGGCGTTCCGGGATTTTGCCGCGCTCTACGGTCCAGAGGCGGTGCTGCTGCTCGATACCTTCGACGTCCGATTGGCGACGGCCGCTGTCGCGGCGTCCGGATTGACGCCGTCGGCCGTCAGGCTGGACAGCGGCGACCTCCTGCCGCTGTCGCGCGAGGTGCGGGAGATTCTCGACCGCGGCGGCCTTGCCGCCACGCGCATCCTGGTCAGCGGCGATCTCGATGAATGGCGGATCCGCGATCTGGTCGCCGCCGCCGCGCCGATCGACGGCTACGCCGTGGGCACGGCGCTCTCGACGTCCGAAGATGCTCCGGCGCTTGGAGGCGTCTACAAGCTCGTCGAGATCGAGCGCACCTCCGGTACGCGTGCGGTGATGAAGCGGAGCCCGGGCAAGCGGACGCAGCCGGGCGCCAAGCAGGTGTGGCGGCTGCTGGACGACGGCGTGGCCGAGCGCGACCGCGTCGGCCTGGCAGGCGAGGAGGGTCCGGACGGAGCGGCGGCGCTGCTCGAGCGGGTCATGCAGAACGGTGTGCGCCTCAGTCCCACTCCAGCGATCGACGCGCTGCGGCACGAATGCGCCGAGCGCGTCTCGGCCATGCCGGAGTCGATCAGGTCGCTCGATGCGGGCAACCGCTACCCGGTCGAGACGAGCGCGGGGCTGGCGCGGCTCATCGACGCGGATTCAGCGTAACCTCCGCAAGCTCGAACGCCCGGTTCCCGTCGCGAGCGCGGTCGGCGCGCAGATCGAGGCGGCGGACCCGCCGGGTGGCCCCGGGCGGCAATCGAATCACCACCTCGCGCCAGGCGGGATCGGACAGCACGACCCGCTCCGCGGGGACATCGTCGAGCGCCACCGACACCGTGATCGGCCAGTCTCCTGGGCTGTCGAACGTTGTCCGCAGCCGCAGCTGAACAGCCTGCGCGTCTGACGGCACGAAGAACGAGGCGTGGCCCCCGGCCCAGCGCACGCG
>JBDTOB010000289.1:0-4407 GCA_039933435.1 Acidobacteriota bacterium
CTCGACGCCGAGCGCGACCGCGGCATGGTGGTGTCGGTCGGCCGCGTCCGCCGCTGCCCGGTGCTCGACGTCAAGTTCGTCGCGCTCGGGCACAATACGATCAGGGGCGCCGCCGGCGCCGCGGTGCTCAATGCCGAGCTCCTCCAGGCGGAAGGCCTGCTGCAGGGCGACTAGCCATGGAACTCACCGGACCGATCGTCATGAAATTCGGCGGCACCTCGGTCGCCGACGCCGAAGCCATCGCCCGCGTCGTCGGCATCGTCAAGGAGGCGCGCGCCAGCTCCGGTCTGCCCCCCGTGGTCATCGTCTCGGCGATGAGCGGCGTTACCGACCGCCTGCTCGAGCTGACCGAGGCCGCCGGCAAGCGCCGCGATGCGCACGTGCTCAACGGCGTCGCCGACCTCTCGCGCCGGCACTTCGAGGCGGTCGAGCGGCTGCTGCCGTCCGAGTCCGCCAGCGGCGTGCTCGCCGAGATTGCCGCCCAGCTCGACGACCTGCGCGCCCTCCTCAAGGCCACCGGCATCCTGCGGGCGGCCTCGCCGAGCGCCCACGACGCCATCGTCTGCACCGGCGAGCTGATGAACAGCCGGATCATGGCGGCCGCGCTCGAGCACGCCGGCGTTGCCACCGCCTGGGTCGACGCCCGCCGCGCCATCGTCACCGATGCCGCTCATACCGCCGCCGCGCCGCTCAGCGAGGAGACGCGCGATGCGGTGGCGCGCGAGATCGTCCCGCGGGTGGCCGAGGGCCGCGTCCCGGTGCTCGGCGGCTTCGTCGGCGCCACCGTCCAGGGAGTGACGACGACGCTCGGCCGCGGCGGCTCGGATTACTCCGCCGCCATTGTCGGCGCCGCGCTCGACGCCCGCGAAATTCAGATCTGGACCGACGTCGACGGGATGCTGACCGCGGACCCGCGGATCGTCGCCAACCCCCACGTCGTCACGCACCTGTCGTTCGGCGAAGCCTCGGAGCTGGCCTACTTCGGCGCCAAGGTGCTGCACCCGAGCACCATCCTGCCGGCGGTGGCCAAGGACATCCCGGTCCGCATCCTCAACAGCCGCCGCGCCGAAGGCAGCGGCACCACCATCACCGCCGATCCGCCGCCGGCCGACCGGCCGCTGGCCGCGGTTGCCTGCAAGCGGCGGGTGACGATGGTCGAGATCACCTCGACGCGGATGCTGATGGCGCACGGCTTCCTGCGCCGCGTTTTCGAGGTCTTCGAGCGCTTCCGCACCGCGGTCGATGTGGTCACGACCTCGGAAGTCAGCGTCTCGGTGACGGTGGACGACGACCGCGGCCTCGACCAGATCGTTGCCGCCCTCGGCGAGTTCGCCGAGGTCCGGGTCGAGGCCGATCTGGCGATTCTCTGCGCCGTCGGCGACAATCTCAGAAACGATCCGCGGATTGCCGCCCGGGTGATCGGCGCGCTGGAGCGTTTCCGGGTCCGGATGGTGTCGCAGGCCGCCTCGCGCCGCAACGTCACCATCGTCTTAAGCGACGCCGACCTGGCCGCGGCGATGGGCCAGCTCCACGAAGAGTTCTTTCAGGAGGCGGGAGTCCGCCGGATCTCCTGACACGCATGCGACTGTTACTGCTCGGGTATGGCCGGATGGGCCGGATCGTCGACGAGCTCAGCCGCGACTACGGCATGGACGTCGTGGCGCGCGTCGATCCCGCGCTCGGCGGCGCGCCGGACGCCTGGCCGGCGGCGGATGTCGCCATCGACTTCTCCACCGCCAGCGCCGTGCCCGGCAACGTGCGGCGCCTCGCCGCGCAGAAGACCAGCGTCGTCATCGGCACCACCGGCTGGTCCGGCAGCGAAGCGGAGGTGCGGCGCGTGGCGGAAGACGGCGGCATCGGCGTGGTGGCGGCGGCGAACTTCGCGCTGGGGGTGAACGTGTTCCTGGCGCTGGCGGAGCGGGCCGCGGAGCTGATGGCGCCGAACGGCGAGTTCGGCGCCTGGATCCACGAGGCGCACCATGCCGCCAAGCTCGACGCGCCGTCCGGGACGGCGCTGACCCTCGAGGCCGCGGTGCGCGGGCGGGGATTCGCGAGGCCGATCGATGTATCGTCAACCCGCGCCGGTTCGATCCCGGGCACTCATACCCTGGGCTTCGACGCGGCGTCCGAGACGATCACGCTGACCCATACCGCCCGCGATCGCACCGGCTTCGCGCGCGGCGCGCTGCAGGCGGCGAAATGGGTGCACGGACGGGCGGGATGGTTCACTATGAGGGACGTCCTCGGACTGTAGCGGCCGATCCGTCCGGCGGATCGGTGCGCGGGTGTCGAGTCTGGTTGCGGCGCGGGAGACTGTCATGAGAGACCGGTTTACGGGATGCGGGACGGCGCTGGTCACTCCGTTCACGGCGGGCGGGGGGCTCGACGAGACGGGCGTGCGGCGGCTGGCACGGCGCCAGATCGACGCCGGCATTCACTTCCTCGTCCCCTGCGGGACGACGGGAGAGACGCCGACGCTCAGCGCTGCGGAGCGGCGGCGGGTGGTCGAGATCGTCGTCGACGAGGCGCGGGGGCAGGTGCCGGTCCTCGCCGGCGCCGGCGGCTACGATACCCGGGAGGTCAGCGAGGCCGCCGCCGAGATGGCGCGCGCCGGCGCCGACGGCATCCTCTCGGTCGCGCCGTACTACAACAAGCCGACGCAGGAAGGGCTCTTCCAGCACTACCAGGCGATCGCCCGGGCGGTGCCGCTGCCGATCATTCTCTACAACGTGCCCAGCCGCACCGGCTGCAATATCGAGGTTGCCACCGTCGTGCGGCTCGCCGCCATTCCCAACATTGTCGGCGTCAAGGAAGCCAGCGGCAACGTCACCCAGATGTGCGAGCTGCGCCACGCCCTCCCGGAGGCCTTCCTGGTGCTGTCGGGAGACGACGCGCTGACGCTGCCGGTGATGTCGATCGGCGGGCGCGGCATCGTCTCGGTGGCGTCGAACGAGATTCCGGCGGAGATGGCGCGGATGGTGGAGCTCGCCGAGGCCGGGGATTTCGCCGGGGCGCGGGCGCTGCATCACCGGCTGCTGCCGCTGATGCAGGTCAACTTCGTCGAATCCAGTCCGATTCCGGTCAAGGCGGCGATGGCGATGATGGGCCTGCTCGACGAGGTCTATCGCCTGCCGATGGTGCCGCCTGCGGCCGCCTCGCGCGAGCGCATCGGCCGGGTGCTGCGGGACCTCGGCCTGACGGTGGGCGCCGCGGCGGCGCGCGCCTGACGGCCGGCCTCGACCGCCACTCTCTGTCAGCTGGACTTTCATGAACAGTCTCGAACAGGACGTCACCTCGCTGGTTGCCACGGGCGCGGCCGCCGACCGCGGCCAGGCCCGCGAGGTGTTTGCCCGGCTGCGCGCGGCGCTCTCGAGCGGCGAGGCGCGCGCGGCGGAGCCGGATGCGGCGGCGCCGTCCGGCTGGCGCGTCAACGCCTGGGTGAAGCAGGGCATCCTGCTGGGCTTCCGCTTCGGCGAGGTCGTGGATGCCTCCGCGGATCACGGCAAGTGGCCGTTCGCCGACAAGGACACCCTGCCGCTGCGGCGGCTGGAGCCTGGCGGCGGCGTCCGCATCGTCCCCGGCGGATCGGCGGTGCGCGACGGCGCGTTCCTGGGCCGGGGGGTGATCTGCATGCCGCCGATGTACATCAACATCGGCGCCTACGTCGGCGAGGAAACGCTGATCGACTCCCACGCCCTCGTAGGGTCGTGCGCCCAGATCGGCCGGCGCGTCCACATCAGCGCCGCCGCGCAGATCGGCGGCGTGCTCGAGCCGGTCGGGGCGCTGCCGGTGATCATCGAGGACGAAGTGCTGGTCGGCGGCAACTGCGGGGTCTACGAAGGGGCGGTCATCAAGCGCCGGGCGGTGCTGGCGTCGGGGACGATCCTGACCGGATCGACGCCGATCTACGATGTCCCGAACGCCCGCATCATCCGCCCGACCGACGGCCCGCTGGTGGTGCCTGAGGGCGCGGTGGTCGTGCCCGGCACGCGCCCCTTCACGACCGGCGCCGGACGCGACTGGGGTCTCTCGGTCGCCACGCCGATCATCGTCAAGTACCGCGACGACAAGACCGACGCCCGGTCCGCGCTCGAAGAGTCGCTGCGGTAGACGCCCCCGCGCGTCCCGGAGGCATTCCGAACCAGCCATGACATCGCCGTTCGATCCGGTGGCCTTTGCCCGCGCGCTCGTCGACATCGACTCCACCACCGGGCGGGAGGCGGAGGCGGGCGCCTGGCTGGCGCGGGCACTGCGCGGGCTGGGCTACTCGGTGGTCGAGCAGCCGATTGCGCGCGGCTGTTCGAACATCATCGCCACGCTCGACCCGCCGGCGGTGGTGCTGTCGACGCATTACGACTGCGTGCCGCCGTTCTTTCCGAGCCGGATCGAGAACGGCCGGCTCTACGG
>JBDTOB010000290.1:0-4394 GCA_039933435.1 Acidobacteriota bacterium
ATGCCGCTGTCCGCCCCGCGGGCGATGGTCGTGAGTGCGACCGTCATCGGACCCTGAACTCGAGCTCGCGTGCCGCCGAGCCGCCGTTCGAGAGCTGGGCGTGCGCCTCGACGCGGAGCACGTAGCGGCCGGGCGCCAGCCCCGAGAGCGGGATTGCCGCCGTGTAGCCGTAGCCGCCGGTATGGCCCTGGAGATCGGCGCTGCTGCGTTCGTCGCCCGCCGTGAACACCACCTGGCCGGTGTCGCCGAGCACGGATGTCTTGATGGCCATCTTGTGCGGCGCCGCGGTGTCGTTGTCGTAGACCTCCGCGAACAGCGACAGGGTCTCGGTCCGGGCGAAGTCGCGGGTCGCGGTCGCCGGACCGGGCAGCACGGCCTTCAGGCCCGGATCGGGATTGGCGGTGGTGATGCCGGCGGCGGCGGTGGAGGTCAGGGCGATGCCGCTCATCTGCACCGGGCCCCTGGCGAAGTCCGGCACGTCGAGGTCCTGCCGGATGGTGCCGATGGCGCCGCCGTTGGCCTCGCGCACCGCGACGTGGATCTGATAGCGGCCCGGCGGCAGTTCGAGGCGGCGGGTGATGCGCAGCCCGTGGGCGACGACCGCGGCGTGGCTGGCCGGCCGCAGGTTGAGGGGAGCGGCGTCCTGTCCGCCCGACTGCAGCTTGCCGGCGGCGTCGACCGCCAGGGTGTGAATCTCGAGGTTCTCGTGAAACAGCCCGTCCTTCTCGACAAACGGCAGCCCGGCGCCGCCGATCTCGAGCACCAGCGCCACCGACGCCTTGGGCCGCGGCCCGGCGAACGGCGCCGCGTAGAGCGTCAGCGGCACGTCGCGCGCCGGCAGCGGGCTGGCCAGCGCCTCGCGGATGGGCGCCGGGATTCGGGCGTCGAACCCGTCCTTCGACGGTTTGGCCGGGTTGGCCGTGGCCGGGACGTAGCCTTTCCGCGCCCGCACCGTCAGCCCGGGTCGGGTGACGCGCACCTCAACGCTGCGGAACCGTCCGTCGCCCCGTCCCGCCGTCGGGTAATACCCGAGCACGTAATAGCTGCTGTTCTCGCGGATGATGCGCGTGAACGACTCGTTGAGGTCGTTGCGGTTGACGGCCGCGAACCCGCCGGTCGATTCCGAGACGCTGCGCAGGCTGTCCTGCCCGTGGCGGACCGCATCGAAGACCGCGCCCATCGGGTTGGTGTCGTCGGGCAGCGGCGTCAGCTCGAGCGCTTCGTCGAGCCCGGCGCCGATCCCCCTGGCGTCGATGCCGTAGATGGTGACGTTGGCGCGCGTCGCGGCGGCAATCACCTCCTGCATGGCGCCGCGGACGACGTCGCTGTCCCGGGCCATCGGGTTGCCGATGTCGTAGTCCACGCCCTCGCCGAACCACAGGATGGCCTTGCGGCGGCCGTGCACCGGGGCGAGGAAGCTGGCGACGCTCTTCAAGGTGTCGTAGGTGTTGCGTGCCCGCATCACGCGCTCGACGTCGAGCCCATCGCGCGACGTCTTCTGCCCCATGAACCGGTCCACGGCGGCAATCAGCCGCGGCTGGCTGCTGGTGAAATCCTGGGCGTTCTTGGCGCTGCCGCCCGTGGTCATCACCGCGACCATGTCGTTGGCGCCGACATAGCGCCGGATGAACTGCCGCGCCGCGGCCTGGACGCGCGAGGTGCGGCGGAAGTCGGTCTGCAGGTCGTCGAGCACGATCACCAGGATCCGGCCGTTGAAGGCATCGCGGTTCGACTGCACGTCCGGCTCCACGGCGGCGCGCCGGAAGAGCGGCGGATCGGCCCGCTCGATCGGCACGTCGACCCGCGAGAAGGCGGTCACCGGCTGCGGCACGCCGCCTTCGCTCACCCGGAAGTCGTCTGTGGTGAGGTCGGCGACGAACCCGCCCTGCGCGTCGGTCACCACCGCATCGATCTCGACGTAATTGACCTCGACCTTGAACGTCGGCGGCGGCTGCGCCGGCGGCCGCGTCTGCGGCTGCGCGCGGAGGACACCTCCCGCGACGGCGGCAAGGACGGCGGCAAGGAAGAGGTTTCGCATGCCTTGATTATAGGTATGATCGAGAGGCGCGCGCCCCGAGTCGCTGCCGGCCATCCGGACCTCAGCGGCGTCTTATGACCAGCGCGGATTTATACTGAACAGATGGCGCTGCCGATTGCCGACATCCAGCGGGCGTTGCAGGAAGACCGTCTCGGCGCCTGGTTGCTCTACGATTTCCACGGCTCCAACCCGATCGCCACCCGGCTCACCGGCCTCGACCGGTCGGGCAAGATGGCGACGCGCCGCTGGTTCTATCTGGTGCCCGCCGAGGGGGAACCCCGCGCGCTGGTGCACGGCATCGAGCGCCACAACCTCGACGCGCTGCCGGGCGAGAAGCGCGTCTATGCGGGGCGCCAGCAGCTCGCCGACGGGCTGCGCGACCTCCTCCGCGGCGTCTCCCGCGTCGCCATGGAGTACTCGCCGGGCAACGCCATCCCGTACATCTCCCGGGTCGACGCCGGCACGGTCGAGGCGGTACGCGACCTGGGCGTCGAAGTGGTGTCATCCGGTGATCTCGTGCAGCGCTTCGAGGCGGTCTGGTCGCCCGAGGCGCTCGCCAGCCATCGCGCCGCGTCGGAGCGGCTCTACCGCGTCAAGGACCGCGCCTTCGAGCTCGTCCGCACCAGCCTCGCGACGGGGGCCGCGATCGACGAATACCAGGTGCAGCAGGCGATGCTCGGCTGGTTCGACGAAGAAGGGCTGGTGAGCGACGACGCCCCGTGCGTGTCGGCCGAGGAGAATGCGGGCGACCCGCACTACCAGCCGACGGCGGCGAAGCATCGGGCGATCCGCCGCGGCGAGCTGCTGCTCCTCGACCTCTGGGGCAAGCTGCGCGACCCGGGGGCGGTCTTTGCCGACATCACCTGGGTCGGGTTCACCGGCCCGCGGGTGCCCGACGACTACGCCGCGGCGTTCGCGGCGGCGCGCGACGGCCGCGACGCGGCCATCGATCTGGTCAGGACGGCGGCGGCGGCCGGCCGCGAGCTGCGCGGCTTCGAGGTCGACCGCGCCGCGCGCGGGGTCATCGAGCGTGCCGGCTACGGCGCGCAGTTCATCCATCGCACCGGGCACAGCCTGGGGCAGAGCGTGCACGGCAACGGCGTGCACATGGACGACTACGAAACGCACGACGACCGGCGGCTGCTGCCCGGCACCGGGTTCACCATCGAGCCGGGCATCTACACCGACCGGTTCGGGGTCCGGACCGAGATCAACATGTTCATCGGAGCACACGACGCGCAGGTCACCGGACCGGCGCAGCAGGAGATCGTCACCCTGGCGTGACCGCGAACGGCCGCAGCCAACCACGGAGAATGTCAATGTCCACGCGCAAGACCTCGCTCTTTTATGCCGTCCTCATCGCGATCGCGTCGGTGGCCGTCGGCATGGTCATCGCGTCGCGGCTCGACCTGACGCCGGCGTCGTCGGCCCAGGCGGTCGCCATCCCGCCGATGAACAGCGCGCCACTGTCGGGGCCGCTCGATGCCGCCACCTTCCGGAACATCGCCAAGGCGCAGATTCCGACGGTGGTCAACATCCGCACCGAGTCCCGCCAGCGCACCCAGGACCTGACCGAGTTCTTCGGCGGCGGCGGCGGCGGCGACGACCTGCTGCGGCGCTTCTTCGGCGGCGGCCAGGGCGCGCCGGGCGCGCCGAACGGCCGCACCCCGCGCCGGCCGGCCCCGCAGGACCAGCTCACCCAGGGGGCCGGCACCGGCTTCATCATCGACAAGGCCGGCTTCGTGCTCACCAACAACCACGTCGTCGAAGGGGCCGACAAGATCACGGTGTCGTTCGTCGGCAGCAACCGCAATGAGGAGTACGCCGCCAAGGTCGTCGGCCACGACGCCCTCACCGACAGCGCCCTGCTGCAGCTCACCGAGATGCCGTCGCAGCCGCTGCAGGAGAGCAAGTTCGGCGACTCCTCGCAGATGCAGCAGGGGGACTGGGTGATGGCCATCGGCAACCCCTTCGGCCTCGGTCATACCGTGACGGTCGGCGTCATCTCGGCGCTCAACCGTCCGTTCGGCGGCGTCGCCCAGCGCGAGCAGAACATGCTGCAGACCGACGCGGCGATCAACCCCGGCAACTCCGGCGGCCCGCTGCTCAACGTCCGCGGCGAGGTGGTCGGGATGAATACCGCGATCTACACCGACGCCCAGCGCTCGTCGAACATCGGCATCGGCTTCGCCACCCCGATCAACACCATCCGCGACCTGCTGCCGCAGCTGCGCACCGGCAAGATCTCGCGCGGCGTCATCGGCGTCCAGGTGAGCCGCGATCCGCTGACCAAGGAAACCGCCAAGGCGCTCGGCCTGCCCGGCACCAGCGGCGCGGTCATCTCCAGCGTCACCCC
>JBDTOB010000291.1:0-4394 GCA_039933435.1 Acidobacteriota bacterium
GCCGCCTGGACGATCATCGCCTCGAGCGACGGCCAGTCGATGTCCATGTGGTGGGCCGCGACCGCCATCAGGACCGGCTCCCCCTCGCCGTGCTTGCGCAGGAAATCCAGCCCGAGCTCGAGGTGCGTGCCCTGGAGGTCGCGGTCGATGGCCTTGCCGATGTCGTGGAGGAACGCGGCGCGCGCGGCGACGTGGCCGTTGAGGCCGAGCTCCCTGGCCATGATGCCGGCGAGGAAGGCGACCTCGCGCGAATGATTGAGGACGTTCTGCCCGTAGCTGGTGCGGAACTTGAGGCGGCCCATCAGCCGCAGCACTTCGGGGTGGAGGTCGAACAGCCCGAGCTCGAAGGCGGCGGCCTCGCCCTCCTTGCGGACCGTCTCCTGCATGTCGGCCTTGACCTTCTCGACCACTTCCTCGATCCGCGCCGGGTGGATGCGGCCGTCGGCGATGAGGCGCTCGATCGCCTGGCGCGCGACCTCGCGGCGGAAGGGGTCGAAGCTCGAAAGGATGATCGCGCCGGGGGTGTCGTCGACGATCAGCTCGACCCCGGTGGCGGTCTCGAGGGCGCGGATGTTGCGCCCCTCGCGGCCGATGATGCGCCCCTTGAGATCGTCGCTGGGCAGGTCGACGACCGAGACGGTGGTCTCGATCGCGGTGTCGGCGGCGCTGCGCTGGATGGCGTCGGTGATGATCTGGCGGGCGCGCATCGCGGCGCTCTCGCGGGCCTCGGTCTCGAGCCGCTTCACCAGGTTGGCGGCGTCGCGCCGCGCCTCGGCTTCGATCTGCTTGAGCAGCAGCTCCTTGGCTTCCTCGGAGCTCAGTCCCGCGACGCGCTGCAGCTCGCGCTGCCGCTCGGCGGTGAGCGCTTCGATCCGCGCCGCGGCCGCCGCGGTCTGGCTGTCACGCGCGGCCTGCGCCGCTTCACGCGTGCGCAGGTCGCTGTCGCGCTTCTCCGCCGCCGCCAGCCGGTCGGCAAGGGCGCGGGTCTTCTCGGCGAGGGTCTGTTCGAGCCCGAGGATTTGATCGCGGCGCTCGCGCACCTGCCGGTCGGCCTCGGCGGCGAGCGTGTGCGCCTGTTCGCGCGCGCCGATGGCGGCTTCCTTGCGGAGGTGGTCGGCATCCCGGGCGGCCTGCCGGACCACCGCTTCGGCGTCGAGGCGGGCGCGTTCGACGGCCTGGGCGGCCGCACGACGTCCCCGGATCCCGGTCCAGAGGATCGCACCGCCCGCGACCAGGCTTGCCAGGAGGATCCCGAAAGCCATGACCAGAGCCGAAGGTGTACCCATAAAAGGCTCGATCAGCTCGTACGACGTGCAGGAGAGCAGCGAAGGGAAAGGCCCCGCTTTGCCGTGTGGGGGGGTCGGATGAACCTGCTAGAGCAGGTGGAACCGCTGCACAAGCCGCGTTTCAGGCTTCCTCTTGCAGAGGCATGCACACCACGCGACGTCGCGATTCACTTGGTTTAAAACATCGGCTCAAACGAGCCCCCGAAACCATCACGAGCAAAGCAGGAACTGAAACTCGAGAGCGATCTTACTTCAGACCCGGGCTGACAGTCGAGGAATCCGCGCTGCCCTAGCGAACGGCCGCCTGCGGCTGGTGGAGGCCGAGGGCGAGATCGAGCATCCGCTCCAGCTCGCCGGCGCGGTGCGCGACGTCGTCGTGGTGCCGGCGCTCCTCGTCGCGGGCGCGGAAGCACTCGTCGGCGATGTTGATCGCGGCGAGGACCGCCAGCTTCAGCGTGTCGCCCGCGGGCGTCTCGCGCGAGGCCAGCCGCATCTTCTCGTCCACGAAGGCTGCGAGATCCGCCACGTACGCGGGGTCGAGCCCGCTGCGGATCGGGTACAGCTGCCCGTGGATCTCGACGTTCACGACGCGGGACGACTGATCCATAGTAGTACCGGCCTGGGAAGCCCTCGCGGGATCCCCGTGGCTACAGTTTCAGGCTTTCGATCTGCGCCAGCATCTCGGTCACGCGCGAGCGGATGAGATCGCGCTCCTCGCGCAGGGTCAGGACCTCGCCGCCGACCCCTTCGGCCTCGGCGACGCGCGCCTTCATGCCGTCCATCTCCCGGGTCAGCCGCGCGTTCTCCTCGGCGGCCCGGGCATGGTCGGCGCGCAGCCGGTCGATCATCTCGACCAGCATCTTCACTTTTTCTTCCAGCCGGTCGATCGGCTCGAGATCGACGTCGCGTACCGCTACTTTCGCCAAGACCAACGCTCCTTCAGCTCTGGATCTTCCGCGGGACGGCGGAAGCGTCGAAATCCTGTTCCGCAGCGGGCGCCGGCGGCGCGCGTCAGCCGCTCTGTCCGCTACCGCTGTTCGGCGCCATGCGCGGCGGCCAGCGCCCGGACGATGCGCCCGGTGGCCTGCTGCGCGTCGTCGTCGGTCAGCGTGCGATCGGAATCCCTGAACGTGAGCCGCAGCGAGAGGCTCACGCGTCCGTCCGGCACCCCCTTGCCCTGGTACCGATCGAACTCAACGACCGAGACGAGCGTCGCGGGCGCCGATGAACGGATAGTGCCACGAACCGCCGCAGCAGGCAAGGCTTCATCGACGAGGATCGAGAGGTCGCGGACGATCGACGGGAAGCGCGGCAACGGCTCGGCGCGGAGCGGCGCGGTGCCGGCCGCGGCCGCCGCGGCGTCGAGATCGATCTCGGCGACGTAGACGGGCTCGCCGGCGGGAAACCCGCGCGCTTCCGCCACCGCCGGCACGAGCTGGCCGAGCGTGCCGAGGGGGTGCCCGGCCGCTGCCACCTCGGCGGCACGGCCGCGCACCAGCCAGCCGAGCGAGACGGCGCGGAACTCGAGCGCGCCTTCGGGCAGCCCCATCGCCGCGCCCAGCAGTTCGACCGCGCCGCGCACGTCGAAGAAGTCCACGGCGCGCGCCGGCGCCGACCAGTGCAGGCCCGCTGCCGCGCCGCACCAGACCAGGGCGGCGCTGCGGCCTTCCCCGGCGGCGGTGAAGCGGCTGCCGGTCTCGAAGAGCGCGACGTCGCGGCGGCCGCGGCGGCGGTTGTGCGCGCAGGAGTCGATCAGGCCGGGCAGCAGCGAGGGGCGCAGCACGGCGAACTTCTCCGAGAGCGGGTTGGCGATCGCGGCCGGCTCGACCCCGGGCTCAGAGAACGGCAGAGCCGCCTGGCGCTCGATGAAGGCGAAGGTCATCGACTCGGAAAAGCCCGCCGCCGCCAGCGCGGTGCGGACGAGGCGGTCGCGGCCGACGCGCGGATCGGGAGGCGGCTGCGGCGCGGTCAGCGGCGGGAAGCGCGCCGGCAGCCGATCGAAGCCGTAGTGGCGGCCGACCTCCTCGATCAAATCGACTTCGCGGGAGACGTCGACGCGGAACGTCGGCACGGTCACGATCCAGGCCTGCTCCGGCTCGCCGGCGTCGCGCGCCGTGAAGCCCAGCGGCTCGAGAAAGCGGACGACGTCGGCGGCGGGCACCGCCTGGCCGAGCACGCGCGCGATGCGCGAGCCGCGCAGGCGAATCTCGAGCGCCGGGCGGGGCGCGGGATAGCGATCGACCAGCGGCCCGACCGGCGTCCCGGCGTGCATGCCCGCCAGCAGCGCGGCCATCCGCCGGATCCCGAGCGGCGCGGCGCCGATATCGCCGCCGCGTTCGAAGCGCGACGAGGCCTCGGTCTTGAGGTTGAGGCGCTTGCTGGTGCGGCGCACCGAGGCGGGCAGGAAACAGGCGCTCTCCAGGACGATCCGGGTGGTGCCGGAGGAGATCTCCGAATGCTGTCCGCCCATGACGCCGGCGATCGCCACCGCCCGTTCGGCGTCGGCAATGACCAGCATGTCGGCGTCGAGCGTCCGGTCGACGCCGTCGAGCGTCTGCATGCGCTCGCCGGCGCGGCCGCGGCGGACGACGATGCGCTGGCCGGCGAGGTGGCGGAGGTCGAAGGCGTGCATCGGCTGGCCGATTTCGAGCATCACGTAGTTGGTGATGTCGACGACGTTGCTGATCGAGCGGACGCCGGCCGCCTCGAGCCGGGTGCGGAGCCACTCGGGGGAGGGGCCGATGCGGACGTCGAAGACCTGGGCGCAATAGCGGGGGCAGAGGTCCGGAGCGTCGAGGTCCACGGCAATCGATCCGCCCGCGCCTGCGGCGCCGCCGTCGAGCGGCGGCATCTCCGGCAGGCGCAGCGGCGTCCCCCAGATCGCGGCCGCCTCGCGGGCGAGGCCGACGTGGTTCAGGCAGTCGGGACGGTTGGCGGTGATCTCGAAGTCGATGACCGGGACCGGGCCGTGCTCGACGGCGGCGACTTCGAAGCCGCGCAGGCCGATCGCCTCGGCGACGGCGTCGACGTCGGCGGGCACGGCCACCAGTTCAGCGAGCCAGGGATGGACCAGCCTCACAGCGGGAACTGCTCCAGGAAGCGGAGGTC
>JBDTOB010000292.1:0-4380 GCA_039933435.1 Acidobacteriota bacterium
AGCGGCGCGGCGTTCGACCAGGACGGCCGGCCCTTCGCCGGCATGGGGGTCGCCTTCGACGACCAGAACAACGACGGCTGGCCGGACGTGCTCGTGACGACGCTGTCGAACCAGCTTTATGCCTATTTCCGCAACGAGGGTGACGGCCGGTTCACCTACGCGACCCACGCGTCAGGCCTGGCCGACATCACCCGGCTGTGGTCCGGCTGGGGGCTGGCGATGGTGGATGCGGACAACGACGGCCACCGCGATCTGCTGGTCGCGCAGGGGCACGTGCTCGACACCATCGAGCGGACGTCGCCGCACCTGCGCTACCGGCAGCCGCTGCTGTTCGCGCGCGGAGAGGGCGAGCGCTTCGTCGATGTCTCAGCCACCGCGGGCGATCTCTCGGGGCGGCCCTTCGCCGGCCGTGGGCTCGCCACCGGCGACCTCGATGGCGACGGCCGCGTCGATGCGGTGGTGACGACCCTCGACGGTCCGGCGCTGCTGCTGCTGAACAGCAGCGAGCGGACCGGCCACTGGGTCGGGGTCAGGCTGCGCGGCACGCGCAGCAACCGGGATGGCCTCGGCGCCTCGATCGAGATCACCGCGGCATCAGGCGCCAAGCAGTATGCGACGGTGAGCACCACCGGGAGCTATCTGTCCGCAAGCGACAGGACGGTGCATTTCGGATTGGGGAGCGAGACCGCCGCGGCGATCACGATCCGCTGGCCGGGCGGCCGCTTGCAGACGGTGGACCGTGTGCCGGTCGATAGAGTGACCACCATCACCGAGGCGGTCAGCGCACCACTTCGATAATCCGCAGGAACTCCTGGGCCTGCTCCGCACGCTTGGCCTGCAGCGCCTCCAGCCGCGCCGCCTGCGCCTCCTGCCGTGGATCCTTCGTCCGCCCGTAGAGCATCGCCAGGTTGACCGCGGCCGCGTAATTGTCCGGTTCGATCGCCACTGCCCGATCGAGCGAGCGCTGCGCCTCGGCGTAGTCGCCGCTGCGGGCCTGGATGAGGCCGAGCTCGGCCCAGGCCTCGGCGTACTGCGAATACAACGCCAGCGCGGCGTCGATCTCGCGGCGGGCGGTCTCGAGATCGTTCGCCTGGCGCGCGATCCGCCCGAGGAAGTAATGGGCGCCGGCGGCGGTCTGCGGAAACCGCACCGCCTCGCGCAGGTCGGCCGCCGCGGCGTCGAACTGGCCGCTGTGAAAGCGCGCCACGCCGAGCGCGAAGCGGCCGCGCGGATCGGCCGGCGCCAGGGCGATGTACTTCTCGAAGTAGGGCAGCGATTCTGATGGTTCGTGGCGGAACATCGAGACCGCGCCGATCGCGTAATTCATCAGCGCGTTGTCCGGCGCCAGCGCCACGGCCTTCTTCAGCGACTCGTAGGCCTCACTGCCGAGATTGAGCTCGACGCAGACGATGCCGAAGAGGAAGTGAACGGTGGGGTTCGACGGCTCCAGATCGCGCGCGTGCGCGAGGTAGCCGAGCGCCCCTTCGTGGTCGCCGAGCTTGTCGGCGGCGCGGGCAAGGTCGATGAGCACCGGCGCGCGGGGGTCGCCGAGCGCGATCGCGCGTTCCAGCGTGGCTCTGGCGTCGCGATAGCGCTCGTGCCGCATCGCGACCCCTGCCAGCGCCTGCAGCGTGTCCGCGGTTGAGAGCCCGCGGCGATCGAGCCCTTCCAGCAAGAGCCGCGGCACCTCGTCGTCTTTCAGGTGCTCGAAGGCCGGCATCACCGCGAGGACGTCCGGCGCGCTCAGCCCCGGATCCGCGAGTAGCGTCCGCACGGCCGCCGCCGCGCCGCGCCCGTCGCCGGTTCCCGCCAGGTCGATCGCCAGCACCGCCTGGATATTCGGCTGCCGCCGGACATCCGCCGGAAGCCGCTCGAGCCGCGCGCGCGCGGCGGCGAAGTCGCCGTCGAGGGTCAGTAGAAATCCCGACTGATAGAGCCCTTCGGCGTTCGCGGGTTGGACGGCAAGCAGCCGGCGATAGGTGTCGAGCGCCTTTGGCCGTGCCGTGGGATCTTCGGCGGAGCGCTCCTGATAGAGACGGCCGAGATTCTCGTAGGGTGCGCCCTCGCGCGGGGCGATCCGGATCGCGGTCAGGAAGTGGCTCTCCGCCGAGGCGAAGGCGTGGTTCTCGGCCTCGGCGACGCCGGCAAGATTGTGCAGCGCGGGATCGCGAGGATGATCGGTCAGCGCCGCCGCCAGCGCCGTCCGCGCCGCGGCGAAATCCTCGCGCCCGAGCAGGGCGTTGATCTGCTGCAGGACCGCCGCCGGCGCGAGATCCGGATGCGAGGCCTGAAGTCCGGCACCGACAGGCCGCGCCTCGGCGCGACACGGAGGCCCGAGCACCAGCGCTCCCAGGATCACCGCCGTTGTCCATTGCGCCGCGCCGTTCATTCCGGTTTGACCTCCCGGTGGGCGTCGTGGAGCTGCTGGAACGTCGTCAGCGCCCGGCCGGCCTCGTCTGTGCGGCCGAGCCTGCGGTAGATGCGGGCGAGCGCGTAGTGCGGCTCCGCATAGGCCGCGTCGAGTGCCGCGGCACGCGTCAGCGCCACCACCGCGGCGTCCTGCCGCCCTTCCTGTTCGAGCAGCATGCCCAACTGATACTGCGCCTGCGGCAGGGTACCGTCGCAGGCGACTGCCTCCCGGAGGAGCGCTTCCGCCTCCTTCGTCTCTCCGAGATTGCGCAGCAGGATCCCGAGGTTCAGGGGAGGCCACGGCGATTTCACCGCGGCGCGGCGGTTCAGCTCGATCGCCTTGCGATACCGCGGCAGCGCCTGGTCCTGCTGGTTGAGCGCCTCGTAGGCGAGACCGAGGTTGTCGTAGGCCCTCACGAATGATGGATCGTGCGAGAGGGCCCGCTCGAAGTGGCTGATCGCCGACGCGTACTGTCCGCCATCGTAATCGAGCCGCCCCAGCCAGTAGGGGTAGGCCGCTGTTGCCGGCTCCGCCGCGGCCAGCCGCTCGAGCTCGGGGCGCGCCCAGTCGCCGTGGTTCAGCGAAATGTAGGCCAGCACCAGTCCGTAGCGCGCCCGGCTCCCGAGTGGCCGGATGGCGTCGGCCTTCTTGAAGGCGATGGCGGCGTTCAGCGGCTTGCGCTCGATGAGGAAGACGCTGCCGAGGATCTCGAGCAGCGCCGGCTGGTCAGGCGTCCGTTCGATGGTCGTCACCAGCAATTGCTCGGCCTGCGCCCAGTCGCGGGAGGATAGCGCCCGTTCGATCGCGCCGCCGCGGGAGGCCGCCGGCAGATCGGCGGCCGACGGCGTCTGCTGCGCGCCGGCCGCATGCGGGGCCGGGATCAGCAGCAGCCAGGAAAGCAACACCGCCGCACGCATCGTCTTTCTCGCCTACTGCTTCTTTCTGGCCGCCTCGATATCGGCCTGCAATGCGCGGGCGTCGGCGCTTTCCGGCGCGATGGCCTGTTCGCGCGCCACCTCCGCCGCCGCGTCCTCCCATCGTCCTTCACGAAGATGAATCCGGGCAAGCGCCAGGTGAATCCCGGCGAGGGCCGGATCGAGCCGCGCCGCATCCTCGAAGGCGCGCCGCGCCAGGTCGGGACGGTCCTGATCCAGATACTGGCTGCCCAGCGCCTGGGCGAGCCGCGCCGAGAGCGGATTGACGGCGCGGATGCGTTCGTAGGAGCGCTCCGCCAGCCTGAGGTAGGCCTTGCCGAGCCGGTAGGCGTATTCGTCGCTGTCCGGAGCGAGCGTCGTGAGCCGCCGGTATTCCGCCACCACCCCGTCGGTATTGCCGGTGCGCTCGTAGGCGTCGGCGAGCTGCAGGTGCGCGGCCGGCTCGCCGGGCATCAGCGTGACCGCCCGTTCGAGCTCCACCACCGCCGCCGCGGGCTGCTGCAGGGCGAGCAGGCTTGTCCCGGCCAGCAGGCGCGCCGGACCGAACGCCGGATCCAGCGCCAGCGCGGCCCGGAACTCGACCAGCGCCTCCCGATGCCGCCCGCGCTGCTGCAGCACGATCCCGAGGTTGTGGTGGACGAACGCCCGGTTTCCCCCCTGGCTGAGCACGTCGCGGAAGGCGCGCTCGGCCTCGTCCAGGCGCCCCGCCTTGATGGCCGCCACCCCTGACGAAAAGCGATCCGCCAGCGCCGGGGCCAGCTCCTGCCGTGCGGCCAGGCTCGAAGAGGAGGCCGCCAGCAGCACGCAGATCAGCGCCAGGCGGCAAACGGGTGCGGAGTGGAGGACCAGCATGGATGAAAAAAAGGACGGGCGCCACGATCGCCGGATCGTGGCGCCCTCGTCAAGCAGTCGTCAGGCCCCTGCGGGCCCGGTCAGAACTCGAAGCGCGCCGCCACCTGCATGGTGCGTGGTTCGGTCACCGATCCGTTCCACTTCCCGAAGTCCGGGCTCGAGAGGTCGTTGTTGAACGCCAGC
>JBDTOB010000293.1:0-4376 GCA_039933435.1 Acidobacteriota bacterium
CTGGACGACGAGTCGAGCGATGTGCGGGCGGCGGCGGTGCGAATCTCCGAGCGCTGGATCGGCGTGGCTGGTCATCCGTTGCAGGCCGCGGTCCTGAAGAGGATGGACGACCAGAGCCTCGCCGTGCGCCGCCAGCTGGCGGCGTCGCTCGGCGCGCTGCCCGGTGGCGCCCGCGAAGATGCGGTCGCGTCGCTGCTCGCGAAGTCGGGAAGCGATCCGGTTCTGCTGGACGCGGCCATCAGCGGCGTCCGCGGCGGCGAAGCTTCCGTGATCGAGCGGCTGACGGTCGCGGGAACGACGCAGGCGCCGCCGCGCGAGGACGCCGTGACGATGCTGTCGGCGACGATTGTGCGGGGCGGACAGGACGCGGCGGTGCAGGAGATGCTGGCGTCGATCGCCTCGGATGCGCGGCCGGCGTGGGTGCGCGCCGCGCTGCTGCGCGGGACCGAAGTGGCGCTGCTCGGCGCGCCGCCGCCCGGCGAACCGGCCGGCCGCCGAGGTGCTCCACCGGCCGCCGCGGCGACACTGCCGTGCCCGACCTGTCCGGGAGGCAGAGCGGGCCCCGGCGGCGCGTATGCGTTTCCGCGGACCGTCGCGATCGGGCCGGCGGCGGACGCCGAGCGGCCGGACGTGCGGCGGGTCCGCCTCAACCACGAGCCGGCCGCGTTCCAGGCGCTGGCGCGCGGCGGCACCGGATTGAGCGAACGGGCGGCGGCGGTGCTCGCCCGGGTCAGCTGGGCCGGCAAGCCGGGGGAGCCCGCGCCGGTTGCCCCGCTGACGGCGGACGAGGAGCGGCGGTTCACGGCGGGGCGCGAGGTCTATCGCAACGTCTGTCAGGCCTGTCACCAGCCGGATGGACGCGGGCAGGAGCGGATCGCGGCGCCGCTCGTGGGCTCGAGGCTGGCGCTGGCCCGCGCCGACATCCCGGCGCGGATCCTCCTCAATGGCAAGGAGGGATCGATTGGGTTGATGCCGCCGGTCGGACAGGTCTTCACGGACGACCAGATTGCCGACGTGCTGACCTACATCCGGCGCGAGTGGGGCCAGTCGGGATCGCCGGTCGATGCCGGGACGGTGCAGACCGTGCGCGCCGCGAACGCGGGGCGGCAGCGGCCGTGGACGGACGCCGAGCTGCTGGCGCTGGCCAACGCCTCAGGACCGGGGCAGCGTCCGTGACCCGCACGGACCGGCCGGCGCCGTCTGATACGCTAGGTCGCATGTCTTCGGTGAATCTCGAGCGTCACAGCCTGCGCGGCGGCATGGTCGGGATGGGCATGATCTTCGACGACACCTACCGGCCGCTGTTCGAGGCGCTGCACGCCGAAGGGCTCTACCGGCGCGACTTCGGCTATGTGGACGTGGAGTTGGCGGCGGTCGCCACCCGCACCGGCGCGCGGGCGCGCGCCTACAAGCAGGCGGCCGGGTCACGCGTCGGCGACTTCGCCAGCTTCGAAGGGGACCGCGGCGTCGAGAAGGCGATCGAGGCGGGCCTCGATTTTCTCTGCGTGGCGTCTCCCGATCACCGCCATTTCGAGGCGGCCAGGGCCGCGCTGCAGGCACGGCGCCACGTGCTCATCGAGAAGCCGTCGGTGCTGCGGCTGCAGCAGCTCGACGAGCTCGTCGCACTCGCGACGAAGAACGGCGTGCTCGCGAAGGTCGTCTACCACAAGCTCTCCGACCCCGATCACAAGAAGCTGCGCACCCTGGTCGAGGACGGCGAGCTCGTCCACGTCAACAACGGCTACTGCTCTCTCCTCGAGCCCAAGAGCGTCTCGGGCGGGCAGTTCGCGGAGTGGATCGCCGGCCGCAACCCCGGCACGTATGTCGCGGTGCACTGGATCAAGCTCATCGACTTCACCTTCGGCGGCCGACTCAAGACCGTCACCTGCACGGGCCAGCGCGGCATCGTCGGAGCGAAGGGCGGAAAGACCTGGGACTCGACGCAGCTGCGGCTGATCTACGAATACGCGGACGGACGTGAGGCGGCGTTCGACATCCATACCAGCTGGGTGCACCCGGACAACTTCCCCGGCTACGTCGAGCAGGAAGTGCAGTTCCGGTTCGACAACGGCGTCTGGAACGGCCACTCGCGCAAGCGCGGCGTCGAGCTCACGGTCGAGGGGCGGACGCCGCTGGCCCTCAAGACGACGATCAATTCGCATTACAACGCGGCCTCCGTCGAGCCGTGGGGGGAGAGGACGCAGCGCGGCTACGGCATCGAGTGCCTGCGCCGGTTCGTCGAGGAGGTCGCGTATGTCGAGTTCGGCGGCGACGCCGCGGGCCGTGGCGGCCGTCTCGACGAAATGCGCGCGCTCCGCTACAACGATCTCGCCGCCGACCGCCAGGTGGTGAGCGCCATCCAGGCGATGGAGACGATTCTCGCGCACGCAGCCGATGGCGCCCCTGACGGCGTCGTCCGCATTTCCCCCGACGGCGGCCTGTCGCTCTATCTTCCAGGGCAGCCAGCGCCGATCGCCGTCTATCCGGAACAGCCATGACGATTCAGCACGCAGGAGAAGACCGGTCGAACGAGGTGCGGCGGACCATCGCCGAGCGCGAGCCGGTCGCGCTGCGCACCTACACCCCGAGCCAGATCGCGATCGCGCGAAGCGCCGGCGCCTTTCACTGGACGGTGGACGGCCGGCGGCTCTACGACTACACCTCCGGCGTACTCGTCGCCAACCTCGGGCACAACCCGGTCGGGTGGCAGCAGAAATTTCTCGGCTACATGGGCTGGTCGCAGATCCCCACCGCCGGAGAGTATTTCGAGGCGGTACCGATGACCGCCTACAACGCCATCGCCCAGGTCGAAGCCGACGCGGTCCGCCGGCTGACGGCAAATCTCCAGTCGAAACCCGGAGGCGGACGTCTCGAGCAGGTGCTGTGGGCGGCCTCCGGCTCCGAGGCCATTCAGAAGGCGCTCTGGGCCTCGCTGGCCCGCGATCCCGCGCGCGATCTGATGATCGCCACCCGCGACGGGTTTCACGGCAAGAAGGGTCTGGCCGAGGCGGTCACCGGCAGCGAGCGCGACAAGCACCGCGACCCGCGCGTGCGGTTCATTTCCTTTCCGAAGGAGGAGCGCCGCGACCTCTCCCTGCGCGACGCCGCGTTCGATCCGGCGCCGTACCGCGCCGAGCTCGAGGCCATCCACGACGAGGGACGCGGCATCGCCTGCCTGATCACCGAGCCCTACCTCGGCGGCGGCGGCTCGTACCATCCTCCAGCCGCCTATCTCCAGATGCTGCAGGCCTTCTGCCGCGAGCACGACATCGTCTTCATCCTCGACGAGATCCAGGCGAACTTCGGCCGCACCGGCCACATGTACGCCTTCGAGACCTACGGCCTCGAGCCCGACGTCGTCGTGCTCGGCAAGGGCCTCGGCAACGGCGTGCCGGTGGCGTGCGCGGTGGGACGGAGCGACGTCTTCGCGGGGCTCGGCTACGGCGAGGCCTCCGACACCTTCAGCGGCAATCCGCTGGGCTGCGCGGCGGTGCTGGCGACGCTGGACGAGTTCGAAGGGCGCGACGTCCTCGGCGCCGCCCGGCGCTCGTCGGCGATCATCGAGGCCGGCCTCGTCGGTCTGAAAGCGCTGCCGTTCGTGGCCCACGTGCGGGGTGAGAAGGGCGGCATGGTCTGGGGCATCGAGATGGCTGACGCCGCGGGACGGGACGCCGCCGACATCGCCAACGCCTGCGTGCTCGCGGCGTATCTCGGCGATGCCAGCGGCCGCGCCGTCCACATCATGGGTCCGCTGGCGAAGAAGGTCCTTCGCATTGCTCCGCCGCTGACGATGACCGAAACGGAGGCGGGCGACAGCATCGAGGCGCTGGCGGCGTCGTTCGCCAACGTCCTGCAGGCGGCGGCGCGCTAGCGCCGGACCGTGATGCCAGGCATGCCTCGAGCCGCGATCCGGGCCGGCGTCGTTGCGGCCGCGCTGACCGGGCTGTGCGGCTGCGCCGCGACCACGGCGGGGGAGTGGCGGTCATACGGCCACGATCCCGGCGCTCGCAGATTCTCGCCGCTGACGCAGATCACCCCGCGCAACGTCGCCTCGCTGACGCGTGCCTGGAGCTTCGATACCGGCGGCACCGCCATGCAGGCGACGCCGCTGGTGATCGACGGCGTCATGTATGTGCCCGCCGGCAACAATGTCTTCGCCCTGGTTCCGGAAACGGCGCAGGTGCTATGGAAGTACGCCGACACCGAGATGTCGCGCCGAGGGCTGACCTACTGGCCTGGCGACAAGACGGCGGGCCCGCGGCTGTACACCGGCGCGGGCGATGGAGAGCTGATCGCCATCGACGCGAAGACCGGGAAGCTGGCGGCGGACTTTGGCTCCGCCGGGCGCATCGACCTCAAGCCCGGACTCAGTGTGG
>JBDTOB010000294.1:0-4346 GCA_039933435.1 Acidobacteriota bacterium
GCACGGCCTGCTCGTCCGGGGCGATGTAGACGCAGTAAATCTTGTCGCCGGTGACATAGCTCTGCACCCACTGCACGGCCTGCATCCCGTTCAACACCGCGCAGGATTTCTGCGAGATCCCCTTCAAATCGGCCGCACTCATCTTCCCTACCCCGGGAATGTCACGCTCGATCACAAACTTCGGCATGGTCTGTCCTCCTGGTCTAGAAATCCTACGCCTCGGCGCCCTCTCGCGGCAACGGCGCGATGACAATGGCGCGCTGGCGGTCCCCCTCGTGCTCGAAGGTAATCGTCCAGGCGCCTGGGGGTGGATCGTCCCAGCGCTCCGCCCACTCGACCGCGAGCAGACCCTGGGCCGCCAGTTCGTCGAGGCCGAGATCGACGACCTCCGGCGGCGCCAGCCGGTAGAGGTCGGCGTGGTACAGCGTCAGCCGGCCGCGGTATTCCTGAACCAGGGTGAAGGTCGGGCTGGTCACCTCGGCGTCCGCGGCCCCCAGTCCGCGCGCCAGCCCGCGCACGAACGCGGTCTTGCCGGCGCCGAGGTCGCCGAACAGCAGGATGACGTCCCCGGGCGCGACCCGCGCCGCGAACGCCTCGCCGACGGCGCTGGTCTCCGACTCGCTGGTGGTGTGGATGGTACGGGCCCGGAGGCCGGACGCCGTCATTCGGCCTGGCGCTTGACGCGGCGCCGTGCGGTGAGCTCCAGCACCGCGTCGCCGAGATGGGCGGCAATGTCCCCGGCGATGAGCGCCACCTCGCCCTCGTCCGCCTCCGCCAGGTCGCCGGCGGTGCCGTGCAGGTAGACCGCCAGCTTGCACGCCGCTTCGGCGTCGAGCAGCTGCGCGAACCAGGCGGCAATCATCCCGGTCAGCAGATCGCCGGTGCCGCCGGTCGCCATCCCGGAGTTGCCGGTCAGGTTGATGAAGGCGCGACCGTCGGGGCCGGCGACGATGGTGCGGTGGCCCTTGAGGACGACATGGACGCGGTGTCCGGCGGCGAAGTCCATGGCGTGACGCAGTCGATCGCGCTGCACGTCTTCGACGCTCAGGTTGAGCAGCCGCGCCATCTCGCCGGGATGCGGGGTGATGACAACGTCCACCCCGTCGCGCCCCGCGAGACGGTCCGGGTCGCCGGCAAAGGCGTTGAGGGCGTCGGCGTCGAGCACCAGCGGCACCCCGGCGCGCTCGACCAGCCCCTGCACGAAGGCGGCAGTGCCCGGCGACTGCCCCAGCCCGGGTCCGACCGCGATGATGTCGGCCTGCAGCTCGAGCACCCGTTCGAGCGCGGGGAAATCGATGGTGCCGGCGGGCGTCTCGTCGAGCGGCTCGGTCATGTACTCGGGGGCGAGCGCCGCCACCATCGGCAGGCACGACCGCGGCGTCGCAATCGTGACCAGCCCGGCACCCGAGCGCAGCGCGCCCATCGCCGCCAGGTGCGCCGCGCCGGCGCGGCCGAACGAGCCGGCGACGACCAGGACGCGGCCGAAATCTCCCTTGTGCGACTCGGCGGCGCGGGCCGGCACCAGGTCGCGCATGTCCTCGCGCGTCAGAATCTCGATGTGCGGCCCTTCGACCTCGTCGAGGATCGGCAACGGGATGCCGATGTCGGCGATCACCAGGTCGCCGCAGTGGGCGTCGCCGGGCGGGAGCACCAGCGGCAGCTTGGGCGCCGCGATCGTCACCGTCATGGCGGCCTCGATGGCTTCGCCGTCGACCTCGTGGGTGTCGGCCGAGAGGCCGGTCGGCAGATCGATGGCCACGACCGGCACGCCGAGGCCGTTGACGTCGGCGACCACGGTCTCGAGCAGGCCGCTCAGCGGGCCGTGAAAGCCGGTGCCCAGGATCGCGTCCACCAGCAGATCGCACTCCGAGAGCTGGCTGAAGTGCAGCTCCCACTCCTGGGCGCTGGCGATCTCGATCACCGTCAAACCGATCCGTCCCAGCACTTCAAGGTTGGTGCGGGCGTCGCCGCGGACCTCGGCGACACTGCCGAGCAGGAACACCGACGTCTCGATGCCGCGCTGGATGAGGGTGCGGGCGACGACGAAGCCGTCGCCGCCGTTGCTGCCACGGCCGCAGAGGACGCCAACGTGGCTGGAGGGAAGCTCCTCGAACGCCGCCTCCATCGCCGCCACCGCCTGGCGGCCGGCATTCTCCATCAGCACAATCGAGGGAATGCCAATCTCGTCGATGGTGCGGCGGTCGGCCTCACGCATCTGCTGGGTGTTGAGCACGCGCATCGGGCCGAGCGTACCGCGTGTGCTAGACTGCCGTCAACGACGACGGCACGGGAGGTGCGGTCGTCGCCGGAGGGCCTGCAAAGAGCGATGCCGATTCGCGGCGCGGTGTACGTCAACGGCCGGATCGCGAAGGCGGAAGAGGCCGTCATTCCGGTCTACGACCACGGCTTCGTCTACGGGGAGGGAATCTACGAGACCCTGCGCACCTACGGCGGCGTCCCTTTTCTCTACGATCAGCACGCGGCGCGGCTGCGCGCCTCGGCGGCGCACCTGCAGCTCGAGGTCCCCTTCAGCGACGCCGACCTGCTCCGGTGGATCACCGAGACCACAGCGGCCGCCGGCCCGATGGACGAGGCCTACATCCGGGTCCTGCTGACGCGCGGCATCGGCGAGCTGAGCTACGACCTCCGCGCCACGCCGGTCCCGTCCCTGGTCATCATCGTCAAGCCGCTCGAGGAGACGCCGTCGCGCATCACCACCGAGGGGGTTGCCGTCGCGCTGGTCTCCGTCCTGCGCAATCATCCCGGCTCGGTCAACCCGATCATCAAGTCGAACAACCTGCTGAACAACGCGCTGGCGATGCAGGAGGCCAACCGCCGCGGCTGCGAGGAAGGGTTGATGTGCAACTACCGCGGCGAGCTGTCCGAATGCTCGCAGGCCAACTTCTTCCTGGTCCGCGGCGGCGCCGCGCTGACGCCGCGCACCGAGGCCGGCCTGCTCGAGGGCATCACCCGGGCATTTCTGTTCGAGGTCGGGCGCGAGGCGGGGATCGAGGTCCGCAGCGAGGTGCTCGGTCCGGACGATCTCGCCACGGCGGACGAAGCCTTCATCACCAGTACGACGCGCGAGTTGAGCCCGGTCACCAGGATCGACGATCGTCCGGTCGGCAGCGGCCGGCCGGGACCGGTGACGCTGCGGCTGCTCGAGGCCTACCAGCGCCGCGCGCGGCAGATCACGCGGCGGCCGGGGGCCGCCACGCACGCTAAATTATCCTGAGAGCTGTCGACCGCAGTCAAATCCAATGCCACGTTCTCATCAGGCCGGCGCGGCGACCGCCGCGCCCACCCGGTAGAGCATCTCCCCCGCCCGCGCCACCACCAGATCGCGCCGTCCGGCGCGGGCCCACGTGCGCGGATCGATCGACGCCGGATCCAGATAGCCGAGATTGATGCGCTCGCAGCGCTCGCGCGGGATGCCGGTCGCCAGCGTGACGCGGATGCGCGGCCGCTCGACCCCGGTGGCGGCGTCGTAGGAGCCGAGCCCCTTGACGTGGGTCGAGTGCGCCAGGATGCCCCACGGGTAGTGCGAGAACCGGTCCCACTGTCCGAGGAAGTAGTCCCGGCAGTGATAACCGATCTCGTCGATCAGCCGGCCGTGGACGTAACTGACCTCGGTGATATGCGGCGCGAAGACGATGACCTCGCCGCCGTCCTCGACTACCGGCTCGGTCTTGTAGGCTCCCTTGGCGCCGGTCCAGAGGTCGTCGTACATCGACGGCATCACCGCCAGCACCCGTTCGAACGGCGCCTCGACGAAGAGCACGTGCCGCTGGCGCGAGAGCGTCGCCGCGGCGCGCCAGGCCTGGTGCGGATCGCCGCAGAAGAGGCCGGCGGTGCCGTCGTGGGTCACGACCAGCGCCAGCAGCGACAGCGGCGTCGGCAGCAGCGCCGCCGCCCGATCGATGATCGCGCGCACCGGCGTGTCGATGGTGCCGATGACGTCGGAGCTGGTGATGAGCGCCCCCAGCCAGTGGGTGAAGTGGATGATCGCGGGGGCGGCAATCCCCGGGAACAGGTATTTCGTCCCGCCGGAGAAGCCGACCACCTCGTGAGGGAACACCGGGCCGCAGATGATCACGTGATCGTATTCCGTCGCCAGCCGGTTGAGCGCCACCGGCACGGTGAGGCTCAGGCGGCCTTCGGTCACCTGCTCGACCACCTCCGCGGGGATGGTGCCGAGCTCGACGAAGGTCGCCGGGTCGTCCCAGCGGTGATTGAAGATCCGGTGGGCGCCGGCGATGCCGTCCACCACCGGCCGTCCGACCAGCGCGCTCAGCTGGCGGTCGTCCATCGGCGAATGGGTGCCCAGGGCGACGAGAAAATCCAGC
>JBDTOB010000295.1:0-4341 GCA_039933435.1 Acidobacteriota bacterium
ACGACATCGTGAACCCGAAGCTGGTCATGAAGCGGCCGACGATGCCGCCCATGAAGCCCACCGGCACGAAGATGGCGACCAGCGACAGCGTCGTCGCCATCACCGCCAGGCCGATCTCGCGCGTCGCCTCGACCGCCGCCTGCGCCGGCGGACGCCCTTTCTCCTCGACGAAGCGGTAGATATTCTCCAGCACCACGATCGCATCGTCGATGACGATGCCGACCGCCAGGGTGAGGGCGAGCATGGTCATCGAGTTGAGGGTGAAGCCCTGATACCAGATCAGGCCGAAGGTCGCGATGATCGAGGTGGGAATGGCGATCGCGGCGATGATGGTGGAGCGCCAGTTCCACAGGAACACCAGCACCACCGCCGCGGCGAGGATCGATCCGAAAATGAGGTGCTCCTCGACGCTGTGGATGGAGGCCTTGATGAACTCCGACATGTCGCGCACAACCCGGATCTCGTAGCCCGCGGGCACCAGCGGGGCGAGGTCGGCGAGCTTTTCGTTGACGGCGTCGACCACCTGCACGGTGTTGGTGCCCGACTGGCGGCGGACGGTGACCAGCACCGTGGGCTCACCGTTGAGGCTGGCCTTGGTCTCGGCATCGGCCATGGCGTCTTCGACGGTCGCGACATCGCGGAGGAGGATGGCGTGCCCGTCGCGCTGGCGGACGACGATGTCGCCGAAGCCGGCGACGGACTGGACCCGCCCGCGCGTCCGCAGCGTCATCGAGGTGGCGCCCTGCTCGACCCGGCCGCCCGGCACTTCGGCGTTCTGCGTCTGCAGCGCCCGGGAAACGTCGTTGACGGTGAGGTTGTAGGCGCGCAGCCGTGCGGCGTCGAGGACGATGTTGATCTGGCGCGACCGCCCGCCGGAGACCACTACCTGGCCGACGCCGTTGACGCTCTCGAGCTGGCGGCGCAGCGTCTTGTCGGCGTACTCGGTGATGTCCCGGATCGGCTTGCGCGCCGACACCGCCAGGGTGATGACCGGCGAGGCATCGGGATCGAACTTCTCGACCGTCGGCTGCTGGATCGTTTTCGGCAGCCGCGGCAGCACCCGATTGACACGGTCGCGGACCTCCTGGGCGGCAATGTCGGCGTCCTTCTCGAGCAGGAACGACACGATCACCTGGGAGACGCCCTCGGAGGAGCTCGAACGGAGCTCGTCGATGGCGCTGATGGTGTTCACCGCCTCTTCGATCTTGTCGGTGATCTCCGTTTCCACTTCCTCGGGCGCGGCGCCGGGCAGCCGCGTCGTCACCACGACGGTGGGAAAATCAACCTTGGGAAAACGGTCGAGCCCGAGCTGGGTGAAGGCGAACGCGCCAACCACCGTCAGCGAGAGGATGAGAACGCTGGCGAAGACCGGGCGCCGGACGGAGATTGCTGCGAGCCACTGCATGAAAGCCTCTTCGGGTCTGGACGCTGAAATGAAAAACGGGATGCCGGGTCAGGGGCGCGTCAATGGCGCCGCACCGCGGCGCCGTCGGTCAGGTGCCCCTTCGGGTCGGCGGCGACCGACTCTCCCCGTGAGAGTCCGCTGGTGATTTCGATCTGCGCCCCGATCGCCTCCCCCGGAGTGACGATGCGCTCTTCGACCTTGTTGCCGTTGAGGACGTAGACACGGCTGGTGCCGGCGATTGTCTCGACGGCCGTTGCCGGCACCAGCAGCGCCGGCGTGGACTCGGGCTGCTGGATGAGCGCCGTGGCGAAGAGCCCGGGCTTCAGGCGGCCGTCGGCATTCCTGGCGATGGCTTCCACGGTGAGCGCGCGCTGATCGGCCTTGAGCGACGGCGACACGAACCGGACCGTGGCGCTGAACACCTCGCCGGGATACGCCTCCACCGTGACTTTGACCGGCTGTCCGACCTTGACCAGCGACACCGACTGTTCGGGGATGGTCAGCTCGACGCGCATCGGATCGACGCGAACCACCGTGGCGACGTGGGCGCCGCGGGTGACGTAGTCGCCGATGCTGACCAGCCGCTCGGCGACCTGCCCGGCAAACGGCGCGCGGATATAGGTGTCGGCGGACGCCTTGCGCGCCAGCACGATCCGCGCGCGCGCCGCTTCGAGCGAGCGGTAGGACTGCTGGGCGACGTTCTGCGCGACCTGGTACTGCTGGCGGGCGGCCTCGACCTGCATCCGGCGCTGGTCGTACTCGCTCCTGGAGACGACCTTCTGCTCGAGCAGCGAGCCGATGCGGCCGAACTCCGCCTCGGCGAGATCCAGCGCCGCCCGGGCGTTCATCACGTCGGGGACGTGGGTGGCGTCGAAGGCCTGGCCGGGCGCCAGTCCGAGCCTGGCCTCGAGCTGCGCGGCGTTGGCTTCCGCTTCCTGGAGCTGCGCCGAGGTTTCGGCCGGCGCGACGCGGGCGAGGACGCTGCCCTGCGCGACGCGGGAGCCGCGCTCGACCGGAGTCTCGATGACCCGCCCCGCGGCCTCGGCGCTGACCTCCGCCTGTTCGTCGGGAAGCAGCGTTCCGGAGACCCGCAGGAAGCGATCGATCGGACGCATCTCGACCGCCGCGACCGCGATGGCGGGCGGCTCGGGCTCGGGTGCGGCACTGACGGTACCGGAGGCGGAGCCGCAGGCGGACAGGCCGGCAGCCAGGGTGACGAGGGCAACCGCCGCAAACGTCGAATGCGTTCTCATGACAGTCAAAAGCCTCAGCTGCACTTTTCCGGATGAAAGGTATGAGTGATGCCGGCGCGCAGGCCCGCCAGGGCCGCCTCCAGCGTGTCGCGCGCCAGGGCGTCGGCGTCCTCGCCGGGCGCCAGCCGCTCGCACAGCCGCAGCACCGCCACGCCGTGGACGGCGGACATCAGGATGCGGAAGACCGACTCCGGGTTGGTTCCGGGCGGGAAGGCGCCGGAGTCGATCACCGTCTGGATGCCCGCGGCCATCGACTCGCGCATCTCGCGCACGAAGCCGAACCGCTCCCAGTCGCGGCTGATCCTCGGGACCGAGCGGTCGACGAACATCAGCGCGAAGTACTCGGGGTGGGTGCAGCTGAAGTGATAGAAGCGCAGGAAACCGTCGCGGATGCGGTCGACGCCGGGAAGGACGCGCGGCGCCTCCTCCTCGCAGGCGAACAGCAGGCGGAAGCCTTCTTCGGCGAGCGCCAGGAAGATGTCGTCCTTGCTGGCGAAGTAGCCGTAGATCGCCGCCGGGCTGTATTCGATTTTCTCCGCGATCTTGCGGATCGAGACGTTCTGGTAGCCCTCGGCGACGAACAGCTCGCGTGCGGCGTCCAGGATGGCGCGGGCGACGGCCTCGCGTTCTCGTTCGTGTCGTTCCCTGACTCCCAACCTGTCTCCCCCTCTGGCCGCCGACTAAACAGTGTTTAGTCGACTAACGCCGTTAGACGCAACCGGACGTCGGATAGTTCCCGAACGGCGGTATCCTGCGAATATGGGAAGAATTGAACGCGGGCGGGCGGAAGTGATGCTGGCGGAACTGCCGGGGTGGACGCTTCAGGACTCCGCGATTCAGCGGGTTTTCCTGTTCCCGGCCTTCCCCGATGCGGTGGCGTTCGTCGTGCGGCTGGGCTTCGAGGCCGAGGCTGCGGACCACCACCCCGACATGCTCATCAATTATCGGAAGGTGACGGTGACCTACACCACCCACAGCGCCGGCGGGCTGACCGAGAAGGATTTCGACGGCGCCGACGTGGCGAACCGGATTGCCGCGCTGGTGGCGGCCGGCGAGGGCAGCTGAGCTCAGCCGATAGGGAAGATAGTGTCCAGACCGTCGGCGGGGCGCGGGATGACGTGCACGCCGACCAGTTCGCCGACGCGGCGCGCCGCCGCGGCGCCGGCGTCGGTTGCCGCCTTGACCGAGGCGACGTCCCCCCGGACGATGGCGGTGACGAGCCCGGCATCGACTTTCTGCCAGCCGACGAACACCACGTTGGCCGCCTTGACCATCGCGTCCGCCGCCTCGATCATGCCGACCAGGCCCCTCGTTTCAACCATGCCGAGGGCTTCACCGGGAAGTGGCTCCATGTCCCGCTACTCTACTACGCAATCCGGCCGCGCGCGGTGATCGGCAGACGCTCCACCACCCGGTCGCCATCGACCAGCCAGGCGTGATCGACGAGGTTCGCCACGACACACGCGTGATTCGGCACCACCCGCACGAGCGCTCCCGGCTTCAACGCTGACGGACCGAGCAAGCGGACGACGGCGTGCTCCTCGGAGAGGCGCTCGATGATCAGCGATTCATCCGGCTGCGACGCATGCAGCGCCTCGAGCACCGCTCCATGGCCCGGTCGTGGACCGGGGCCGCGCACCAGATCGCTCGACAGGGTCTTGCTGCCGCAATCGAGGACGATGC
>JBDTOB010000296.1:0-4328 GCA_039933435.1 Acidobacteriota bacterium
TCTACGCTTGCTTCGCCGGCACCGCCGTCGGCCTCGTCCTCCTCGCGACGGGCCGTGCGGGCCGGCGCACGCGGCTACCCTTCGGCGTCTTTCTCGCGCTCGGCGCACTCGGCGCCCTATTCGGCGGGCCGGGCGTGCTCCAGCCGTTCCTGCCGTTCCTGTGAGCGACCTGCAGGACGTTCCCGTCGCGAGCCCTCGTCATCCCCGCCGGAGGCTCGGTCTTCGCAGTGAAACCCTCATCCTGCTTCCGGTAGCAACGCTGGTACTCGTCGCCCTCTCGGCCTTTACTCTGTTGTCGTTTCGCAGCGCACTGCACCAAGAAGTCGACGAGCGGCGCCAAGAGGCGATGCGTGGGGCCCGCGACCTTGCGGCCGCCGTGGCGCGGGATCCCCACCAGAGCGCCGAGCTCCTCCGCGACGCCTCACGTTTCGTTGCCGGTGCCGCCATCGGCGACGCGCGCGGCGCAGTGGAGATCAAAGGAGGCGACTTCCAGGACTCTAACGTTCTCACTCCTCTCGACGGCAAGTTCCCCGAGACGCCGGCCGCCGCGGGACCGAGTGAATATCTGCCGGGCTCCGTGGCGGGCTTCGCGTCCCTGGGGCCAGCGGGCGCCCGTCGAGTGGTGAGAGTAGACCTCGCCGCCGTTTCCCTGGGCGCCCAGAAGCGCGGTCTTGCGGTGCTCTCCTGGGTGGTGGTGGTTGTCGGCCTGGCGTTCGCTACGCTAGTGATGTTCTTTCTGCGCTACGCGGTGCAGCCTTATGACGCATTGCTCGCGCGAGCGCGCTCGGTCAGCGCGCCAGGCGATCGCGATGAGATCGAATTCCTGGTTCAGACCTTCGACCGCGCACTTCATTCGCTCGCGCAGCAAGGTGAGAAGGCCGGTGAGGACGACATTGCTGCATTGCAGCGCGCTCTCGCGCCGAGCCTCGAGAGCGGTCTCCTCCTGCTCGACCAGGACGGTGGAATGCTGGCGCTGAACGCAACCGGCGAACGCATCCTCGGGACGCCCGCGTCGCCCGCCGGCACTTCTGTGTCAACCGCATTGACCCGTTACCCCGCCCTCCTTGGAATCATCTTGGCGGCGATTCAGACCGGCGTTGGAGTCCAGCGCGCCGAGTGCTCGATCGAACACCCGCAGGGCGAGCCAGGGATGGCGCGCGACAGAGCGCTTGGGCTGACCGTGCATCCGCTGCGACGCGACGACGGCGGCATCCGTGGTTTTCTCATCCTGTTTGCCGACCTCACGGACGCGCGTCGGCGGGATGGGGAAAGCCGCCTCGCTGAAAGCCTGGCGCGTATCGGCGAACTCGCCGCGGGAGTGGCCCATGAGCTGCGCAACAGCTTAGCGACGCTGCGCGGGTACCTGACGCTCATCGAACGTCGACCCGGCGAAGAGACGGTCGAAGACTATCTGGGTGAGATCCGGCACGAGACCGAGCACCTGCAGCGGGTGCTCGAGGACTTCCTGGCCTTCGCCCGCCCGGGAAGCGCCCGGCTAGAGGACGTTGACCTGCAGGCCGTCGTGCGCCGCGCGGTCACCGACCCAGCGCTCGGCGGCGCCGCGATCGGCCTGGATCTCCAGGTGCCCGCCGGCGCCATCCTCCGCGGAGATGCCCAGCTGCTCGAACGCGCCGTGCGGAACCTCCTGCACAACGCCGTCCAGGCCGAGGCCACGACCCCGAGCCTCTGCCAGGTCGCAGTTCGAGTGCAGCGGAGTCTCGAGGGACTAGAGCTCGAAGTCTCGGATCGTGGGCCGGGTCTGCCTCCGGCGATCCGCGAGCAGTTGTTCCACCCCTTCGTCAGCGGGCGTCCAGGCGGAGTCGGACTCGGGCTGGCGCTCACTCTGCGGATCGTCGACTTGCACGGGGGCAGGATCCGGATCGAAGATCGGGTCGGCGGCGGCGCGCGAGCGATCTTGACCTTCCCCATTCTCGAGCAGCAGACCTTGACACATCCGTCACTATTAGTAACAACCTCGAAGTCTTGACCGGCGCGACCGCGGCCACCCGGAGACGTGTCAAGGCCCAGCCGGGTGGGCTTTCGGCCGCATTCGGACCAACGCGTCGACTCGGCACCGACCTTGCTACCTCAAAGCAGCAGTAGCCACAGGAGATCGTGCATGCCGCGCCGCAAACATCACCGAGAGTCGGGGTTTACCTTGATTGAGTTGATGGTCGTACTGGCGCTTTTCGGCGCCATGGCAATCGTCTTGATCCCCGCCATCAGTAACCTGATCTTTCGCACCAAGACCATCAGCGCTGCCAACCAGGCGGCGGCGTTGCTGCGCCTCGCCCGCGCGCAAGCCATCAAGCGGAACGCGAACGTGGTGGTGAAGGTGCAAGCCCTGAGCACATCCGAGGGTCAAAAGGACGAACTCTTCGCCTTTACCGACGTCAACGACGACGGCGTTTGGGACGAGCCGGTCACCGACGGGTTCGACAAGGATGGCAACAAGATCGCCGGGAGCTTCACGCTCCCGAAGGGCGTACTCCTGGCCGGGCCCGGCACGAACGACGACGGCAACGCCGCGGCCTTCTCGAACCTTCAGACCACCAATGGCGGCCTCGTGGGGATCGTGCGCTTCTTCCCCAGCGGAGCGGTGCAGAAGATTGGCGCCATTCGCCTCCGCGACGCGCGCGACAACATCGTCGAAGTGCGCGTCGACCCGCAATCGACAGGGCGAGTTTCGATCCGCAAATTCGAGGACGATCCGTTCGGGTCCGACGACTTGACGAAGTACTACGTTCAAGGCGGCGTTCCCACCATCGGCTCCGACAGCGACCACACCTGGAACTGGAGATGATCATGCGTCCGAGATGCCGCCGAACCACCGCTGGATTTTCAGTGGTCGAGGCCCTGATCGCCGCCGCAATCCTGCTCATTATCGCGATCGGCATCCTGCCCTTGTTCATCCGCTCGATCGCCAACAACTCGACCGCCGGCGAGCTCAGTCAGAAGGTCAATCAGACCGACGCTCGTCTCGAGGAGTACTACCCGTACAACGTGGCAAATGCGTTGCTCAGTTGGGGCGGCACCGCCGCGCTGACGACCAACAACTACTACACGCTGGGCGTCGACCGCACCGCTGCCCTCGGCACCGCCGCCGATCAAGGCTGGGCTGGCGAGGGCTGGGTTCCCGACACCACTCGGGGCGCCATCCTGTGGCAGCGGACGACGCGGATCCGCAATTTCAACATTAGCGACATGGACAACGCCGCGCTCAACGATGCCGGCGCACTACCGCCCAGCTTTCCGCCCACTCCACTGCTGGGCAACGCGGATCCCGTCACCGTCAGCCTCAAGGAGATCACCGTCACCCTTCAGAGCTACGGCACGGGGCGAATGGACGCCATCAACAGTTTCAACAACATGACCTTCACCAACTTCAAGGCGTTCTAGGAGCGGCTGAATGAACCTCTCACCGCACCGGCGCACCCGCCGCAGCAACCGCGGATTCACGCTCATCGAGGCCCTGGTCACCCTCTTCGTGACCGTCACCATCCTCGTCGCCATGCTGGCGCTGTTCGATTTCAGCAACAAGCTCACCAAGGTGCAGACGCAAGTCGCCGACATGCAGCAGGAGTTGCGCATCGGCCAGTACGAGCTGACCCATCTCACCAAGATGGCGGGGCGCGGAGGCCTGCCGGCGGAGCTCACCGACCGTCCCCTACCGGCCGGCGTGGCGATCGAAGTGGCCAACAACATCCCGGCCAGTACCCGAATCGGCGACTCCGCTTCGCCCGTGGTGGTGCAGGGCACCGATGTGCTCACCATCCGCGGCACGTTCGTGACCCCGATCTACCAGATCAACTACGCCGACAATTCTCAGTGGCAGATGCTCAAGGTGGACGGCACGCCGACCATCGACCCGGCTCAGGCCCGGACGGTGGTGGCGCAGATTTGCGCCATCAGCCCGGCCGGAGTACCCCAGGACCTGACACCGCTCCGGGATGCGATCGACAACGCGGTGAACGAAGCCATCTCTCTGGTCAGCCCGCTCGACGATTCGATATATGCCGTGGTCGCCCTCTCTCCAGGGGCTTCGAGCAAGACATCCGTCAACTGCAACACCGCGGACACCAGCCAGGGCGTGACCCTGCAGATGACCGTCGGGAGCAAGGGCGCGGGAACCAATCCCGAGGACGTCTATAGCGCATTGTCGCCGGCGCCGAACGCCGGCAGGCTGCCTCCGACCCTTACCAGTGCTGCCTTTCTGAGCATTGTCGAGGAGTATCGCTACTACATCCGGCAGGAGTATTCGGATCCGACGGACACGACGAGCGCGCCGGCGCCGCGACTCGCGCGCGCCCGGTTCTTTCCCAACACCA
>JBDTOB010000297.1:0-4315 GCA_039933435.1 Acidobacteriota bacterium
CGTTGTACGGAGAGGCTGAGCGGGTCCTTGGCGACGCCGTCCGGCCGGAGCGGGATCGGGCCGTGATCGCCACCAAGGTGTGGGCGCCGACAGTCGAGGAAGGGCGCCGCCAGATCGCGCGGGCGCTGGAGTTCTTCGGTGGGCGGATCGAGCTCTATCAGATTCACAATCTGGTCAGCTGGCGCGACCATCTCCCGGTCCTCGAGCAATTCCGTCAGGACGGCCACATCGATGCGATTGGCGCGACGCACCGGAGCGCCGAGGCGTTCGACGAGCTGGAGGAGCTGATGCGCAGCGGCCGCATCAGCTGCGTGCAGATTCCCTACAACCCGCTGCAGCGCGAAGTCGAGGCCCGGATGCTGCCCGCGGCGGCGGACCTCGGGATGGGCGTGATCCTGATGCGTCCGTTCGGAGAAGGCGGGCTGATGCGGAAGCCGCCGTCAGCCGCGGAGCTGGCGCCGCTGGCCGACTTCGGCGTGACGACATGGGCGCAGGCGCTGCTCAAGTGGGGACTCAGCGACCGACGCTGCCACACGGCGATCCCCGCCACCTCAAGCGCCGATCACATGCACGACAACGCCGCCGCGGGTGCGCCCCCCTGGTTTGGCCCGGAGGAGCGCGCCTACGTGGCGGGCCTGGCCTCGCGGTAGGCCGATCTGCCACTCCGCCGCCACTTACTCATTATTTTCAACGACTTGGCCTAAAGATGAGTGTCCCCCTCGGGTGGTGAGGTAATCGACGAAGCGCTCGAAGGGATCGAACCCGACGATGGTGACGGCGTCGGTGACGAAGTTGGACAGCGCGTTGATGTCGTAGACGTAGGGCAGGCCGTCGCGCTCGTCCACCAGATATTCGATACCGCAGACGTCGAGCTCAGCCGCCTGCGCGATCCGCCGTCCGGCCTCGACCGCCTCCGGCAGCGGTACCGCCGCGGCAATCGCCATCGCCGGCTTGGTCACGCACACCTCGAACCCGGTGGCGATCGGCATGTCGTCGGTCTGGCAGATGTCGGCCGGGCAGAGGTTGAAGCCGTGGCCGGCCGGCGGGGTGATGTCGATGGCGTAGAGCAGCTCTCCCGCCAGCAGTTCCAGTCGGGTGATCGTGCCGCCGCGCGCCGGCAGGAACTCCTGCACCAGCGCGGTCGAATCGACGCCGAGATCGATCCCGCCCCGCCGCGCCGTGTCGGCCAGCGCTGCCGCGGTGTCGAAGCGCTGAATTCCCGCCCCGCTGCCGCCGATGTTCGGCTTGACGACAACCGGGAAGCGGAGACCGTCCGCCGCCGCTGACGCCTGCTCCCCGTTATTGATGACACGGGCGCGCGGCGACCGGATGCCGAGGCGCTGCAGCAGGTCGAGCTGCGCCGACTTCGACAGCTCGAGCCGGTACTGCCGCGATCCGTTGATCACCGGCACGCCGTTCGACTCGACCCAGTCGATGTAGGCCGCCGCCGCGAAAATGGCATGGCCGTGGCCTCGCGTGTGCGCCGACGGGCTCATCCGGTTCACCAGCAGCGCGAAGGCTGGCCGTGCCGCCGGATCCCACCGCAGCGACGCGGCATCGACATGGACGACGTCGAAGCCGCGCCGCTCGAGCGTGGCGAAGAGCGGGCGGAACCACTCGGGATGCTCGTAGAGAACGCCGATGCGCATTCAGCCCTTCTTCGATCCGGCGATGAGGAGCACGATGCCGCCCGCCAACGCCAGGCCGCCGAGCAGCGGCGGCAGCGGAATCGTCTTCTCACGATCCGCCGAGGCCTGAATCGGACCGATGTCGACGATCTTCTCGCGCTTGGTATAGCTGATCCCGCCCAGCGCGAGCGCAATCACCCCGATCACGATGAGCACGATACCCGTAATCTTCATCAGCGCCTCCTTCGGCTTTGACATTCCCGTCAGAGCTTATACCGGCCGCCCGCAGGACCCTACTGAAGGCTGCGGATGTAGGCAACCAGCGACTCCACCTGCGGCGCGCTGAGCACCCCGGCGTAGCTCGGCATGCTGACATCGCCGCGCTCGTAGCCCGACACGATCTTTGCCGACGGCTGAAGAATCGATTCCCGCAGGTAGGCGTCGTCCGCCAAGGTTCGGACCACGCCGGCCGCAAATGTGCGCTGGCGGCCGTACAACCCCTTCCAGCTCGGCCCCAGCTTGGCCAGCGTCGTCTCCTCGGTCGCGTGGCAGGCGACGCAGCCGTAAGCCTGATACAGCCGGCGCCCCTCCGCCGCGCTCACCGGCGCCGCCGGATCGAGCGCCAGGGCACGCGGCTTCAAGTCGACGACGACGTCGGCGAAGCCTTCCTTCCGGGGATCGAACCGCGGCAGGTTGTAGGGGGTGAAGTAGGCCGTGTCCTGGAACGCCTCTCCCCCGGCCGTGGCCAGCGACCATCCCAGCCGCATCTGCATCACCGGCGTCATGCCCGGCACGGCCACGAACACGCTCTTCTGGTCCTCAGACACCAGGGCGCTGCTCGGCGCCAGGCGATCGATGCCGACCGTCCCATCCGCCTTGAACTGCGGCGACCCATATTCATAGGTCCGCTTGTAGTGCCAGCTGGCTACGGCGTAGCTGTCCGGATTGGCCGCGCGCACGGGGTCGACCCGCTCGTCGAAGCGCAGCAGAATGCCTTCGGCTTTCGGCTCGAGCGCCCGCGGCAGCGTCGAGACCGCCCCCGTATACCGCACCCGTCCCAGCCCAGACAACCGGGTCGCGGTCGTCCCCCATCCCAGCACCTGGAAGCCGGCGACGTAGAGCTGTCCGTCAGCCGGATTCACCGATCCATGAAGCGGTGGAAACTCGAAGGCGCGGCTGATGCTGACGACCGCGGCCTGCGGCCTGGCGCCTGTCTCGTCGAGCAGCACCCGGAAGAGCTCGGGATTGTTGAACCCGAAGTACAGCAACGCGTCGGTGAGCGGCCCCATGCGGGCGCCGAACAGCCACACCTGCGACATCGCCGAGGCGTTGGCGGCGTGCGGCACCCACGTCAGCGGCTCCGCGATGGGCGCGGGATACATTTCCCGCGGACGCTTGTCGCCGAGGAAGCCGTAGAACTGCGCGTCGCGAACGATGTGCAGCGGCGTGCTCGGAATGTAATTACCCTGCTGGTCGCTCGCGGTGACGAGGCCTGTCCGGAGATTGACGGCGATATTCGGTTGCCTGAACCCGTACCCCAGCAGCGTCGCCCGCCGGCCGTCGGCCGAGATCCGCAGCACGCTGCCATTGTGCTTCCCCTGCGTCGTCGCCTCCTGGCCTCCCTTGGCGATGACGAACTCCCCGCCCGGCGCCAGGCGGATGGTGCTGGGAAACTCGCGCAGGTCCGCCGTCTGTGCGAAGGCGTTGGAGAACAGCTCGTGGACGTCGGCTTCGCCGTCGCCGTTGGTGTCGCGGAGGCGCCAGATGCCGTTGCGATCGAACGCGAAGATCTGGTCGTCGCGGATCGCGAGCGTCAGCGGCTCGTGCAGGCCCGAGGCGAACCGGGTCCAGCGGACGCGGCCGGAGGCATCCGACAGCCCGCGGATCATCCAGACGTCGCCGTCGATCGTGATGCCGACGCCCGTGCCGTCCTCGAGGAACTGGATGTCGCTGAGGCGGACGTTCCGGCGCCACGGATTCTCCGTCGGCAGCGCCACGTCGTCCACGACATAGGCTTCGCGAGACGAGGCGCGGGTGATGCCGGTCGTGACCTCCTGCCGCCAGCGCCTGGGCGGGGGACGATCCGGGATCGGCTGCAACGTGGCTGTGGACGGCGCCGTGCTGCCGCTCGTGAAGCTGGCGGCAAAGCCGATCGAGGCGCTGTGCGGCGGCACCCGCACCACCCACACCTCGCGGAATCCCGCGCCCGCTGGCGCGACTTTCTCGAGGATCACGGCGGGTGCGCCCTTGCCGCCGGCCGTCGAGAGCGAGACGGACACGCCGTCGGCGGTCGAGCCCAGCACCAGCCAGAGCTGCCGCGAGGAGGGGGCGACATCGAACTGGCGCGAGAGGGACCAGCCCGCCTCCGAAGCGGCACCAGCCATGCGCTCCCTGATGTTCGCGCCGGCCGCGGCATACTCGAGCACCGCGCCACCGTCCGCGATCTGGCGGATCGCGGTGAAGCGTCCCAGCGCGTCAGGCAGCGGCCCGCGTCCGACTTCCTCGGGGCTTGGCGCGGGCTCCCGCGGATCGTTCAGCGCCACCTCCGCGCCGCCCTGCCAGCCCGGATAGATGCCGGTTGCCACCGCCACGGTGCCGTCGGGCGCCGGAAGCCTGGTCTGCCCGCCTGGGGTTTTGCGGTCGGGATGATGGTACGACCCCGGCGCCAGCGCCGTCGGCGTCACCCC
>JBDTOB010000298.1:0-4300 GCA_039933435.1 Acidobacteriota bacterium
TCCTCTTCGTCACCAGCGCGCTCAGCCCGGCGAAGGTCCAGCGGGTGTCGATCGTTGACGACGCCGAGCGGGTGATGGAAGTGGTCGTCGAAGACAAGCAGCTGTCGCTGGCGATCGGCAAGAAGGGCCAGAACGTGCGGCTGGCCGCGAAGCTGACCGGCTGGAAGATCGACATCAAGAGCGAGGAAGAGAAGCGCCGCGAAGTCGAAGCGGTGCTCGGCGCGCTCGAAGGGCCGGCCGAGGGCGCGGAGCCCGCGGCGGAGGGCGCCGAGGCTGCCGCCGAGGGCGTGGAGGCTGCCGCCGAAGCGCCGGAGGCGCCGCACGTGGCGGCCGCAGAGGCCAGCGCCACGGAGACAAGCAGCCCCGAGGCGGGCAGCGCCGAGGCTGGCAGTAATGCGGCGGGCAGCGCCGAGGCTGACAGTAATGCGGCGGAGACCGCCGAGGCCGGCAGTCATGACGCGGAGCCCGCGGCCGACGCGGCCGAACCGGCGGCGGTTGCCGCCGACGACGGCGACGCCAAGTAGTACCGATATCCGTAGAACGTTTAGAACGTCAGAGCTTAGAACTCCAACGAATGGCAACAGTCCGGATTTATAAAGTCGCGGAGCTCCTCAATACCTCGAGCCAGGAAGTGATGGCGCTGCTCAAGCGCGACCACGGCATCGAGGTGAAGAGCGCCTCGAGCACGATCGAAGAGGTCGTCGCCCGGGAGTTCGTCTCGCGCATGGCTCGCCAGCGCGGACTGAACATTCCCGCCAACGCCTCGATGGCCGACACCCCCGCGCCCGCCAAGGGCAAGAAGGGAGGCGGCAAGGCCGCCGAACCGCCGAAGCCGGCGGCCGCCCCGCTGCCGCCGCCGCGCCTGGTGAAAAGCGCGAAGTTGGTGGCCGACCCCGAGCAGGCGCCAGCCTACGAGGAGGAGACGGCCGTCTACGCCGACGAAGCGGAAGCTGAGGCGCCGTACGAGCCGGTCCAGGCCGAGGAGTCCGCCGAGGCGCCGCCCATCGAAGCGGCCGACGGTGGAGAGCCCGATGCCGCGGCCGCCGCGGCCAGCTCGGCGCCGGCGGCGGCCCCGGCGCGCGGCTCACAGGAGCCCACCGGGAACCTGGCACGGCCGCGGCCGCCTCTCGGCTCCCAGGAGCCGACCGGCAACCTGGCACGCCGTCCGATCGGCTCGCAGGAGCCCACCGGCAACCTGGCCAGGCCGCGACTGGCCGGCTCGCAGGAGCCGACCGGGAATCTGGCGCGGCCGGCGGTGCGTCCGCCCGCCCCGCTGGCGCCGCCACCGCCGCCGCGCTCGGTGCTGCCGACGCCCACCGGGCGTGTGGTACCGCCGACGCTCCGGCTCCGCGTCGAAGATCCGCAGACCGGCCAGGCCCCGCCGGCGCCGCCGCGGCGGCCCCTGCTCGTCCGGCCGCCGGTGCCGCCGCCGTCGACCACATCGCAGCAGCCCACCGGCAATCTGAGCCGCCCCGCGGCCGGCCGTCCGGGCGCGCCCGGGTCCGTCCCCGGCCGTCCCGCGCCGCCGCGCCCCGGCGGCCTGCCGCCGCGCCCAGGCTCGGCGATGGGTGGACCGCGCCCGCTGCCCTCGCAGCCCGTGCGTCCGTCGATCCCGCCGCGCCCCGGCATGCCGGCGTATCGTCCGCCCATGCACCATCGGCCCGGCAGCCAGCGCCCTGGCTCGCGCCGCGATCAGGGGCCGCGCGTCCCCTCTCCAGCGCCGATGCAGGCGCCGCCGCCGCCGGTCACCCGGACCATCACGCTGGCTGAAGGCATGACCGTCGCCGACCTGGCCGCCAAGCTCGACGTCAAGGCCAAGGACGTCATGAAGAAGCTGATGGATCGCCGCATGATGGTGACCATCAACAGCACCCTCGACGACGAGACCGCCGCGATGGTGGCGCGCGAGTTCGGCGCCGACGTCAAGATGCAGACCTTCGAGGAGGAGATGCTGCAGGTCGAGGCGGAGGATATCGATCCGGCCGACCTGGTGACGCGCGCCCCGGTGGTGACCGTCATGGGCCACGTCGATCACGGCAAGACCACGCTGCTCGACGCCATCCGCTCGGCGCGGGTGGCGGAGCGTGAAGCCGGCGGCATCACCCAGCACATCGGCGCCTACGCCGTCCAGGTCAACGATCGCGACGTCGTCTTCCTCGATACGCCGGGTCACGAAGCCTTCACCATGATGCGGGCGCGCGGTTCGCGCGTCACCGACGTCGTCATCCTGGTGGTCGCCGCCGACGACGGCGTGATGCCGCAGACGCGCGAGGCGATCGACCATGCCAAGGCGGCCGGCGTGCCGATTCTCGTCGCCATCAACAAGATCGACAAGCCGAACGCCAATCCAGAGCTCGTGAAGAAGGAGCTCTCGGATCTGGGGCTGACGCCGGAAGCCTGGGGCGGCACCACCGTCATGGTGGAGGTCTCGGCCAAGAAGAAGGAGAACCTCGAGCTGCTGCTCGAGATGATCCTGCTCGTCACCGAGCTCGGCGAGCTCAAGGCGAACCCGAAGCGCAACGCCTCCGGCACCGTGCTCGAGGCCAAGCTCGACAAGGGGCGCGGCCCAGTCGCGACCATCCTCGTCCAGGACGGCACGCTGCGGGTCGGCGACACCCTCATTGCCGGCACCATCGTCGGCAAGGTCCGGGCCCTGATCGACGATCGCGGACGCCAGCTGAAGAGCGCGGGCCCGGCGACGCCGGTCGAAGTGCTCGGCCTCGGCGGGCTGCCGCAGCCCGGCGACGCCTTCCAGGCGCTGACCGATGCCGCCAAGGCGCGGCAGATCGCCCACTTCCGCCAGTCGCAGGCCAGGGAAAAGGCCCACGCCGGCCGCGGCAGCCGGCTGACGCTGGAGTCGCTCCAGGCGCAGATCGCCGAGGGCGGGACCAAGGAGCTGCCGCTCATCATCAAGGCCGACGTCCAGGGCTCCGCCGAGGTGCTTGCCGACACCTTGACCAAGCTCACCGACGAGAAGGTCAAGATCCGGATCATCCACAGCGGCGTCGGCGCCATCAACGAGTCGGATGTGCTGCTGGCCTCGGCCTCGAACGCCATCGTCATCGGCTTCAACGTCCGGCCGGATCGCAACGCCGCCGACGTCGCGGAGCGCGAGAAGGTCGACGTCCGGCTGCACTCGATCATCTACAACGTCACCGACGAGATGAAGAAGGCGATGGCCGGCCTGCTCGACCCGACCTTCCGCGAAGTACGGATGGGGACGGCCGAGGTCCGCGACATCTTCAAGACCCCGAAGTTCGGGACCATTGCCGGCTGCATGGTCCGGGAAGGGCGCATCGCCCGCTCCGGCGACTCCCAGGCCCGGCTGCTCCGCGACGGCCAGATGGTCTACGAGGGGAAGATCGGCTCGCTGCGGCGCTTCAAGGACGACGTCTCCGAGGTCAAGGCCGGGTTCGAGTGCGGCATCGGCTTCGAGAAGTACAACGACATCAAGGTCGGTGACGTGATCGAGGCCTTCGTGGTGGAGCGGGTCGCCACCCCCGTCTAGTCCGGCCGGCGGCAGGGGTCGCGCATCGCCCCCTGCCCGCCGCGGCCGCAAGCAGCGCTTCCTGTCATGCCACAAGGCTCCAGAGCATCCCGCGTCGGCGATCAGGTCCGGGCGGAGCTTGCCGAGCTGCTCGCCCGCGAGGTGCACGACCCGGGCATCGGTTTCCTGACCATCACCCACGTCAAGGTCTCGGCGGACCTGCAGCAGGCGCGGGTGTTCTACACCACCCTCGGCGACGACAAGGCGCGGAAGGATTCAGCGCGCGCGCTCGAGCGCGCGACGCCGTTCCTGCGGCGGCACATCGGCCGCCGGCTGCAGCTCAAGCGCGTCCCCGAGCTGACCTGGATGTTCGACGACTCGATCGAGAAGAACGACCGCATCGCGCGACTGCTGCTCGAGCTCAACACCGGTACGGAGGCGGCGGCCCCGGCGCCGCCGTCCAGCACGCATGAAGATTCCACAGGCGATGGCGACGAACCCGGCCCCCATGAGCAGTGACGCAGGCGCGCCCGCGGTCCCGGGCGCCGCGGTCGTCCTCGACATCCGGCGCGAGATCCTCACCCGGCAGCGCTTCCTCCTCACCTCCCACGCCCGTCCCGACGGCGACTCGATCGGCTCGCAGTTGGCGATGGCCTTCGCGCTCGACGCCCTCGGCAAGCAGGTCCGCATCGTCAACGCCGATCCCGCTCCCGACCATTACCAGGAATTTCCCGGCATGGAGCGGATCGAGATCGCCCGGCAGGTGCGCGCCGACGTCGATGCGGTGATCGTGATGGAGTGCAGCGACCTGAC
>JBDTOB010000299.1:0-4298 GCA_039933435.1 Acidobacteriota bacterium
AAGCTGCGGCCGAGTGACAGCTTTCCGGCAATCACCACCAGCAGGCCGCAGACCGAAACCATCACGGTGACGAAGCCCGGCAGCAGCGCCGGCACCGAGGAGGGCACCACCAGCACCGGGCCGATGAGCGAGACGACCATCAGGATCCGCGCCCGTCCGCTGCGATTGACGATCCCGGTGGACCTGCGGAATATGGTGAGGATGACCACCAGCGCCTCGCTCGCCAGCAGCAGCAGGCCGGTCAGACGCCCGGTGTGGAGGAAGTCCGATCCCAGCCGGATCGTCATGATGGTGAAGAGCACCCCGGCGGCGACCCTGGCGGCGATGTCTCCCGCCTCGAGCGACAGCCGCGGCGTCCCGGTCGCTTCCCGGGGCGGCGGCTGCCGGCTCTCCTCGACGTCCACCAGCCGGGAGCTCCCCGAAAACGTCGCCGCGGAGGCGAGCGGTCTCATGCTTCTGACCTCTGCGAGCTGGTCTCCTCGATGAAATAGCTGGTGCAGGCGGCGTCGAGCAGCTCGCGGGTGATCAGCGGATCCCGTCCCTGGTAGCGGCACATGTCGACCACCTGCTCGATCAGGTCGCGCGGATGGCAGGCGCGCATCTCGAGGCGGCGCGGCTGGTAGTAGCTGCGTTGCAGGTACTCGACCATCACCGGATCGAACGGCAGCCCGCGCTTCCGGCAGTTGAGCTCGAAGATCCGGCAGTACTCGTCGAGGGTGGGATTCTGCGCGAGGATCTTGTAGGGGATCCGGCGGAGGAACGCCTCGTCGGCGAGCGACGCCGGCTCGAGATTGGTGGCAAACACGATCAGCACGTTGAACGGCACTTCGAACTTGCGGCCGGTGTGCAGCGTCAGGAAATCGACCCGGCTTTCGAGCGGCACGATCCACCGGTTCAGCAGGTCCCGCGCCGGCACGCGCTGGCGGCCGAAGTCGTCGACGACGAAGACGCCGCCGTTGGCCTTCCACTGCACCGGCGCCTCGTAGAACCGGCCGATCGGGTTGAACGTCAAGTCGAGCATCTCGAGGGTCAGCTCGCCGCCGACGACAATCACCGGGCGCTTGACCTTCTCCCAGCGCCGATCCTGCGCCGCCGTCGCCACCACGCTCAGCGAGCCGGGGTCCGCGGCGATCGGCTGGTGGGTGACCGGGTCGAACATCGTGATCACCTGGCCGTCGACGTCGATGGCATGGGGCACGTACATGGCGCTGCCAAGCGCCTGGCCGATGCCTTCGGCGAGCACGGTCTTGCCGTTGCCGGGCTTGCCGTAGATGAACAGCGACTTCCCTGAATTGACCGCCGGGCCGAGCTGGTCGAGCATCCCCTTGTTGACGATCAGGTGATCGAATCCCGAGGACAGCAGCGAGCGATCGATGTAGGGGCGCGCCGCCATGCAGTTGCGCACGTAGGTGGTGTACTGGGCGAGCGGCACCGGGGCCGGTCCGACGTAGCGGCACACATCCAGGAACTGGTTGGCGCGGTCGCGTCCGAGATCGGTGAGGATGTAGCGATAGCCGGCGGTGCCGATGCCGGTGGCGCCGCGCACCTCGACGAGCTTCTCGATGCGGGCGTGCTCGACGAGCGACTCCAGCACCGAGTACGGCAGCCGCAGCCGGTCGGCGAGCCCGGTGCCGCTCGACTCGCCGCCGATCAGCGTCTTCAGCACCAGCTGCGCCAGCGTGTCGGGATGCAGCCCGGTCTCCTTGACCGTCGCGGGTGGCGGCGGTGGCGTCGGCTGGGCCGCGCGCGGCGGCGCCGCCGCGGCGGTGGCAGTGGCAACGGTAGTCATCGAACCTCCCGACGGCGGCTGTCGGCGGGGCGATCCCCATCGCCCGGCTGGCCGGCGTCCGCCTGGGTAAACGAAAACTGATGGCCCACCGCCGTGCCGGAGGCCTCGAGCGTGCCCGCCGGCAGTTCGAGGACGCCGCTGGTCCCGCGGCGCGGCAGCCGGATGCGCCACGGCTTCAGCCGCGACACCCGGTCGACGACCTTGCCGCCGGCATCGAGCGCGACGACGTCGATGACGAAGCGCATGCCCCAGGTGTGGACGCCGCGGCTGGGGACGATCCACAGCGCTTCGCCGCGCTCGAGGCCGCTGCGGCCGAGCAGGCCGACGGCGCGCTCGGCATGGCTCGAGGCCACTGCCACCCGGTCCGCGACCACGACGCCGGTGCTGACGTTGGTTGCAATCAGCGCCATGGCCTACTTCGAGTTCTCGATGAGCGGGAAGAGCACGGTCACGAACTTGATCGCCGCGGGGCCGATGGTGACGACCCAGACCGCCGGAAAGATGCAGAACACCAGCGGGAACACCATCTTGACGCCGGTCTTGGCGGCCTGCTCCTCGGCCCGCTGCCGCCGCTTGGTCCGCAGCGTCTCCGAGTAGACGCGCAGCGACTGGGCAACGCTGGTCCCGAACTTGTCGGTCTGAATCAGCATCGTCACCAGCGCGCTGAGGTCGTCGACGCCGGTCCGGTCGGCGAGATTGCGCAGCGCTTCCGACCGCGCCTTGCCGGCGCGCAGCTCGAGGTTGATCAGCCGCAGCTCGTCGGACAGCTCCGGGTAGGCGAACGCCAGCTCGGTGCCGACGCGGGAGATGGCCTGATCGAGCCCGAGGCCGGCCTCGACGCTGACCACCAGCAGATCGAGCATGTCCGCCAGCGACAGCCGGATGCGGTGGGCGCGGCGCTTCGCCAGCCGCGCCAGCACCATCCCGGGCAGCAGGTAGCCCAGCGCCAGCCCGCCGAGCGCGAAGGTCAGGTTGGGCTTCATCACGAATGAGGTCGAGAACAGCCCGAACAGCGCCAGCGCGAAGACGATGCGGATGCCGAAGAACATCGTCAGCGCTTCTTCGCGGCGATAGCCGGCCTGCACCAGCCGCAGCTTGAGACCGCCGCTTTCTTTCGCGGAGCGCGGCGCCTTCTCGCCGACCCGCCTGACCAGCCCGACGAGCGACTGCAGCCGCGGCCTGGCGGCCTCGTCGGGCAGCCGCGCCGACGACAGCTCCTCGATGCGGCGATCGATGGCCGCGGCGCGGCTCGGCATCAGCACCAGCGCCACCGCGGCGACCATCAGCGATCCGAATACGAACGCGAGCAGGGGCAGGAACGTCGTCACGCTAAACCTCTATCTTGATGACGTGCTTGATCCACACGAACCCGATGCTCTGCATCACCAGCGCGCCGGTCAGCAGCATCCGTCCCAGGGGATCGTGAAACAGGGTCTTCATGTGATCGGGGTTGATGAACGAGAGCGCGATGCCGAGAAACGCCGGCAGCGCCAGCAGCACGTAGCCGGTAAAACGGCCGTGCGCGGTGTAGACCCGCACCTGGCGCAGGATCTTGAAGCGCTCGCGGACGACGTGGGAGAGGTTTTCGAGAATCTCGGAGAGGTTGCCGCCGGTCTCGCGCTGGATGAGCACGGCGGTGGCAAAGAACCTGACGTCGAGCAGCGGCATCCGGAACGTCAGGTTGTCGAGGGCGTCCTTCATCGGCAGCCCGAAGTTCTGTTCGTCGAAGGTCTTCCGGAACTCCGGGCCGACCGGTTCCGGCATCTCGTCGGCCACCATCTTCAGGCCGGTGGCGAACGCGTGCCCGGCCTTCAGCGCCCGCGAAATCAGGTCGAGGCCTTCGGGAAACTGTTCCTCGAAGGCGCGCATGCGGCGGGTGCGCTTGACTCGCAGCACCACGAACGGCAGCAGCGCCCCGGCGGCAAACCCGGCCAGGAACACCCACGGGGTGTGGGTCAGCAGCCCGGCGACGCAGCCGACCGCCAGCCCGCTGCAGACCGCGGTCGCGAGCACGCCGCTGATGCTGGCGCGGACGCCCGACTGATCGATCCAGCGTCCCAGCGCCGATCCCTTGGTGGTCTCTCCGAGCAGCCGGTCGAGCGCCGGCATCGGCCCGGCGTGCTGCACCTTCAGCAGCAGTCCCTCGGCGGTGGTCGCCTCCTCGGGCGCCTGCGACAGCTCCTGCACGCGGCTGTCGAGCCGCCGCTGCATCAGCAGCACCGGCAGCTTGGTGGCGCCGACATAGAGCGCCATCACCAGGCCGACGCCAAGCGCGAACGCACAGACGACGAGTATCAACGCCGCCATCACCGCACCTCCGTCACGCCTTCGAACATGTCCGGGGCCAGGTGAACACCGGCGGTCTTGAGGCGTTCGCAGGCCTTGGGGCGCACGCCGGTGGCGCGGAAGCGGCCGATGACCTTGCCGTCCTCGGCCAGGCCGAGCTTCTCGAAGAGGAAGATCTCCTGCATCGTGATCACGTCCCCTTCCATCCCGGTGATCTCCGAGA
>JBDTOB010000300.1:0-4289 GCA_039933435.1 Acidobacteriota bacterium
GCATGCGCGCGCTCTTGTCCTTCATCGCCTCGCGCGCCAGCGTCGCATCGAGCGCGCCGAGCCCTTCGAGCGTCCACAGCGCATGGAAGCGCGCCACCTGGTTGTCCGACGTCCGCACCATCTGCTGCAACGCCGGCACGACCGACGTGTCCTGCTTGAGCACCAGCAGCCGCTGCGCCGTGTCGCGCCACCAGCCGTTGGCATGGGTCAGGTGGGAGACGAGCTCGGCGGACGTCTCGCTGTACATGCGCGGCGCCGCGAAGTCGGGCGCGAGTGCCGGAATCGCCGGTTGTCCGATATTGGTCTCAGTCGCCGGGACCGCCGGCCGGCCGTCGTAACGCAGCCGCCAGATACGGCCGTGGCCCGCGACCTTGTCCAGCTGGTACTGCTCGATCTTGGCGCGCAGGTAGGAGCCCGGTCCGGACCACTGCAGCTCCTGGATGATGCCGTGGTACATGTCCGCGACATACATGGTCCCGTCCGGTGCATTGCTGATGTTCACCGGGCGGAACAGCTGGTCGCCGCTGGTCATGAACTCCGCCCCGGGATAGGCGTTCCGGAGCATCGTCAGTCCTTCGACCTTCTCAATCGAAGCACGGCGAATCAGCCGACCGACCGGCTCGGCGAACAGCAGATCGCCTTTGAGGTCGGGCGGCAGCCGATCGCCGCGCACGATCGCCGGGCCGGTGGTGGCGGTGAAATGATTCAGGTTCTGCGCCGGCAGCCGGGTGCGGGCGATGCCGCCCTGCATGTCGCCGATCCCGGGCGAGGGCCAGACCACCGCGAAATCCTTCTCGAACCCGTTCTCCATCCCTGCCGGACAGTTCGGGTCCGCCGTCGCCGGCGCCGCCGGAGCGCCGCCGCGCGCGCCGCGTCCCGCCGCCGGGCAGGGGGTGAAGGGCCCGTAATGGATCGGGAACTGGAAATTCATCGGCCCGCGTTCGCCCCCGGCGTCCACGAACCACGGCTTGCCGTCGTCGTCGGACGCCAGCCCCCACTGGCCGCCGTTCGGCCCGGTCTGCTCGCGGAGAAATCCCGACGGCGTCCAGCGGATCCGGAAGGGGTTGTAGGTGGTGTAGATCCAGTTGTCCATCGCCCACAGCAGTCCCGCCTTCTGGTGCTCGATGTTGGGGTCGCCGCTCTGGCCGATGCCGGTGAAGACCACCTCGCGCGTGTCCGCGACCCCGTCGCCGTTGGTGTCGCTCCACTTGACGAGATCGTCCGAGTCGGTCTCGCTCGTGAGAATGACGCCGTCCTCGAGCGGCAGGATCATGCGCGGCGCGACGACGTGGTCGACGAAGGTGGTGTGCTTGTCGTAGTGGCCGTCGTGCTTGGTGCTTTCCCAGCGGCTGATGCGGCTGATGGGGTCGTGCTCGCGGCTCGCGCCGGCGTCCATCATGTAGCTGACCAGCTCGCTGACATACATGCGGCCGTTGCCGTCGAACTCGATCACCGCCGGGCTGATGACGTCCGGCTCGGCGGCGACCAGTTCCATGCGGTAGCCGGTCGGCAGCACGAAGGTGGCGGCTTCTTCAGCGGGGGTGCGCGGCAGGTAGGGAGGTTTCGGGGAGAAGTCGGTGGCCTCGCTGATCATCGGCCCGCGGCCGCCGGGGCCCGGCGCGGCGCCGGCCTGACGCGACGCGCCCTTCGTGCCGACCCCCGAGAACTCGTACTGCCCGTCCATGAGCGCGAAGTCGGCGCGCAGGTTCGCACCATCCGGCGTCAGGGTGACGACGCTCGAGATCGTCGAGCCCTGGTAGGGAATGAGGTACTTGAGCACCAGGCCCTTCCCCGCCAGGCCGATCTCGGAGACGGCAAGCGGGGGCGCTCCCCCCTGGCTGACCGCCGCCCGCACGCTGCCCGCCTCCAGCGTCACGGCGATGCCGATGATGCCCATCGGCCCCTCGGTGGCGACGGTCCATTCCCCGACAAACGGCGCGGCCTGCGCGGGGGTGACCTGGGCGGCCTTGCCGGCGGGCGGCTGCGCGGGGCTGAGGCCCCGCAGCGCGACCGGGGACAGAGCGATGACGAGCGTGCCCGCCCCGATCACGAACAGCCGACGCGACGCGGACCGAAACCGGCGGATCATGCGGGTACTCCTGAAAATGTGAGGGAGCGAACGTCGGCCGGCGGCCCCGGCACGTCGGAGGATCCCGAGGAACGGCGCGTCGCGAACAGTGGAGTTATACATTGATTCGCCTCGCGGCGGAACAACAGCGCAGGCGCAACGACCGTGTCGTCACGCGGCGAGAACGGACCGCCACCGCGCGCGGCAGGCAGGGTGATGAAAGGTCCGCGGCTCAGTTCTCCGTGGGGACCGGCCCGGCCGGGCGATCGGCCGGGTCGAACAGCGGCCGCGATTGCAGCGGCAGCATCGCGAGCTTGAAGTTGAGGCCAATCACTTTAAAGAGATCGGCGACCTCGCTGCTCACGCGCACCCTGGAAAACAGGATCGCGGCGCAGAACACACCGGCGCTGACCAGGCCGCCGAAACCAATCACCGAGCGCACGCCGTAGTCGCGCACGAACTCCTGCGCCGGGACGAACGGACTGCCCTCAGCATCGGGTACGAAGAACACCTCCCTGGCCCGCTCCGCCTCGTCCAGGAGCAGTCCGGGCTCGGGCGGGCGCACGATGGCGGAAACGTCGAGACCCATCTGCAGGATGAGCTGCGCGATCATTGGCGCGTCGGCCACGGCATGTTCCGAGCGCAGCGGGATGGCGCGATGGCCACGCGAGAGCGCGCGGTGGTTCCATGCCGGTTCCTCGCCGGCGGTGGCCAGCAGCACCAGGCATCTGAGAGTGGGGTGCTCTTCCGAGCCCGGGTCGAGATCCCGCGCGAATCGCTGCAGATCGGGATCAAGCGCGGCGTACGGGGCTGTCTGGTAGACGCGGACCAGAGGACAGGCCGGACCACCGGCATCGTCCCGAAGAATCTCGCGAAAGAGGTGCGCCACGCGGCGGGCGCCGGCCTCGACTGACGGGAGGTCTGTCGCGGCGAGCTCCCGCAGGTGAGTTCGGACCCCCATCATGTCAACGGCGCCGAAGCTGGACAGTGGCCGCATCGATTCCAAAGCTAACTTCGTCGGTGCGGAAGGTCAAGTCGCCCAAGTCCAAAAATGAGGGAAGCCGATTGCCGAGTGTCGGCAGAATGCTGCCTGCCGCATACAGCAGAGCCATCCGAAACAGCGTAAAAACACGCCTGTAATTTGAGAAAGCGACAAAACCAAGGACTGGGGCCGGGCGGTTTGGGCCTTGCAGGAGTCGGAGTGGCGTATGGAATGCGGCCACAGGCCACCCGTCATGGAAAACGTTGAAGACCTCCCTTTGCCCGACCCCCTTATCAGCCAGTTCGGACCCAGGCTGCGTCGCGCGCTCATGTTCGTCGCCGCCGCGGTGGCCGCGCACGTCTGGGTGGTCCCCGGCTTCCACGCCGCTCGCAGCATCCCCGGGAGCTCGGTGCTGACCGCGGGCGCAAGCCTGGCGCCGCGGTCTCCCGTGGCCTTTGCCGTCCTCGACGCCGCCGCACCGGCCCGCGGCACCGTTCGGGTGCGCACCGCGCTCGTCGATGTCGGCAATGTCGGCGCCCTCGCGTCCCCGGACGCCTCCAGCAGTCGCACCAGAGCCGTCCCCGTGGACACGGCGCCGAGCCGGGCCGTCCGTCCGGAGGCGACCGCCGGAGCGGTTCGTTACCGCGCGGTCTCGCTGGAAGAGGCCGACAGCGGCACGGAACCCGCGGCGCCCGTGCAGATGCCGCTGGGGCGCCGGCAGGCCGACGAGCCGCCCGAGACGACGACGGGGGCGTCACCCGCCGAGCCAGTGACGACGACAGGAGCGCTGGGGCTGTCGGAAGCGCATCTTGTCGCGGCATCCACGGCAGCCGCGCCCGCCGGACGGCTGGTATCATCGCCGGCCGCGCCCGATCGCGCCGCGGCGCTGCGGCGTGAAGAGGAGATCGTGCGGGAAGTGCTGCGCGAGTACGCACAGGCGTTCGAGCGGCTCGATGTCCAGGCCGCCAAGGCGCTGTGGCCGACCGTGGACGACAGGGCGCTCCAGCGTGCCTTCCAGCAGCTCGATGGCCAGCAGCTGCGCTTTGCCTCGTGCGGCGTGTCGGTCAGCGGCCGCGACGCCAATGCCCGGTGCCGCGGCGATGCGACCTACCGGCCCAAGGTCGGATCGCGAACCCTGCGCCTGACGTCCAGGGAATGGACATTCAATCTTTCGAGGGACAACGACCGATGGCAGATCGTGAATGCGACGCTTCAGTAGAGCGGAGTCCGGACGCCGGG
>JBDTOB010000301.1:0-4286 GCA_039933435.1 Acidobacteriota bacterium
CGAGGGCGCGGATGATCTCGAACGACAGGCTGCCGGCGCCAATCACGATCGAGGCCCGGAATTCGGTGACCGGCACGCCGGAGGCGCGCAGGTGGTTGCCCGTGTCCAGCCGGCTGCGCAGATGGTCGCTCAGATCGGCCGAGGGATCCGCCAGCCCGCCCAGATAGATGATGCGGCGCACGCCGGCGTCTTTCGCGGCGGCGCCAAAGCGCTCGGCCGCCTCTCGATCGAGCCGGGCATAGTCACGGCCTGAGCCCATCGAGTGGACCAGGTAGTAGGCGGTATCGACACCCTTCAGCGCCGCATCGAGCGACGCCCGGTCGAGCAGGTCGCCCTTGACGACTTCGGTGGCCGGCGCCGCGCGGGCGGTGAGCTCGTCCGGGCGCCTCGCCAGGCAGCGGAGTCGCTGCCCCCGCCGCTGCAGCTCAGCCAGGAGCCGCCCGCCCACGTAGCCGGTGGCGCCGGTCAGGAGAACGAGTTGCTGGCTCACCTCTCGATCTTAGTCCCGTCGAAGCTTCGGCGCGCCACCCGTCGCGCTAAGCTTGCTGTCGTGGCGGGGCCTCGACTGATCGGAACGGCGGGATGGAGCATTCCCCGCGCCTGCGCGGCGGCGATCCCCAGCGAGGGGACGCACCTGCAGCGCTATGGGGGCGTTTTCGACTGCGCCGAGATCAATTCCTCGTTCCATCGGCCCCACGCCGCCGCCACCTATGCGCGGTGGGCGGCGTCGGTGCCCGCCGACTTCCGGTTCGCGGTCAAGCTGCCGCGGCGCATCACCCACGATCTGAAACTCGGTCGTGCCCGTGTGCCTCTCGAGCGGTTTCTCGCCGAGTCCTCCGGACTCGGCCCAGGGAGAGGTCCGCTACTCGTCCAGTTGCCACCGTCGCTGGCGTTCGACCGGCGGGTCGCGGGGCGCTTCCTCGATCTGCTGCGGGCGCGGTATCAGGGCCCGGTTGTCTGCGAGCCGCGCCATGCCACCTGGTTCACCGCGCCAGCGGAGGCGTTGTTGCGGCGCGTCGAGGTCGCGCGCGTGGCCGCGGACCCACCGCCGGTGCCGGGCGCGGACCGTCCCGGCGGGTGGGCAGGCCTGGTCTACTTCCGTCTGCACGGCTCGCCGCGCAAGTACTGGTCCCGATATGGATTGGATGGCATCGGGGCGCTGGCGGCGGCGCTGGCCGGCGTGTCGGGAGAGGCCTGGTGCATCTTCGACAACACCGCCAGCGGCGCGGCGCTCGAGAACGCCCTCGAACTGCGGGCGGCGCTCGGCCTCTCAGGTCAGCGTCGCTGACCCTTGTGCGGCTGGGACAGGTAGCGCTCCGCGAAGGCCAGCAACGTCGGCCAGCATCACCAGCCAGCTCCAGTCTGCGTTCCCGACGGGAAGAGCGCGCGCATCGTCGCACGCGCCCCGCGCGCGTCAGCGAATGAGTGGACCGCTGCGGCCGAACGCCGAGAAGTCCAGCACCACGCCCGCGTGCCATAGCAGATCGGGCCCGCTATCAAACCTGGTCCGGGAATTGTTGAAATCGCTGCCCCGGAATCCCTGCGGGACCAGCAGAGCGTCGACATCGATCCGCAGCGCGCGCGCCGCCTGCCGCCACTTACCCCTCGGCCAGGTCCGATTGATGGTCAACGGCGTCAGCGACGCGGTGAACGGCGTCAGGACCAGACGCGTGAAGGGGGAGAAGCGGTCGCCTGACAGGAACATCACCCCGCCCCCGCCGCCCACCTCCAGCGCCCGGTGCAGCCTCAGGAGATAGACGACGCTGAACGGGCGGACACGCACCACGCCGTGGTTGTCGTCGAGGTCGTCATTCAGATCCTTGAAGCGGCGGTCGCTGGCCCGACTGTAAAAATTGCCGAACCGCGCGTGCACGGTCCCGCTGAGGGGCGGGCCGTCGGGATTGCAGCGCGGACCATCCCGACTCGAATCATGGACGCAGGCCACCGGCACGGAGAATACCGGACCGGTGAACGGGCCGGGACCGCTCAACTCCTCCAGCCACGACAGAAACGACGCCTCGGCCGGCGCCGCCCGGAACACGCCGGCGACCATGCATGCCACGATAATCAATCTGCGCACGTGCACCTCCGAGTCAGGGGTCCGGACGAGACAGGTACGGGGCTGGACCGGCCGCCGTGAACACGCTCTCGACGATGCCGGCCGGGACGAAGCCCGGATCGTCGACGCGCACAATCCGGTTCCGCGGCGGCGGCAGCCCCGGGCAGAACAGCAGTCTGTCGGCCGGCGTCGCGCCGATGACGTAGCAGCGGGCGCCGAAATAGCTGCCGCGCGGCGCGGCGCTGTGCCAGAGAATTCGGTACGGCGCCTCGTTCATCAGCAGCGCGGAGAGCACGACAATCACCAGCGCCGCCAGCCCACCCCTCCGGCCCGGCCGGCCGAGCACGCGCCGCAGCCGCAGTACCCGGAGCAGCCCGGCGCCCAGCGTCACGAAGAGCATCGTCAGCACCGCGCGGTAGAGAATCTTTTCGTCGGCGTTGGCCGGCCCCAGGCGCCAGAGCACGTCGTCCGGCCCTATGCTGACCTTGGCCGACCAGGCGTTGATCAACCCGGAGAACCGCCATGCCGCCACGCCCAGCGCCGCGGCCCCTGCCGTCGCCAGCCCCTGGGCCAGCGTGGACGGTTCGTCGAGCGACAGGATCGCCGCGAGACGTCCGGTTCGAGTGCCGACGTCCTCCGCCAGCCGCGCGAAGGCCGGCGCCTTGGCCAGCACCCGGCCGCCGAAGTCCACGATCCGCACCGCCACCAGTGCCGCGGCGGCATAGGCGATCGGCGCGACCAGGGATTTTCCGCCCCAGATGAAGTACTGCAGCGGCGGCTCCGTACCGAACGCGCCGCCGCGCCCCATGGTGTTGTTGAACGCCGCGGAAATGATCCATCCGAGCGTCCAGACGGCGCCGAGCGCGGCGCCGCCGAGCGCGGCGCCGCCGAGCGCCGTCCACTGCCAGTGCCGGCCGGCGCGGTGCGCATCGGCAGCCCCCGACCCCTCCCCGCGCTCCTCGTCCGCCTCCTGGGCACCAAGCGCCGCGGCCATCTCGCCCGCGGACTGGAACCGCGACGACGGGTTCGACGCCAGGCCGCGTTCGATGACATCGGCGAGCGCCCGCGGCACACGCGGCTCGACATCGTCTGCCCTTGGCGCGCGGCGCATCGAGGCCGCGTAGGCGCTGAGGCCGCCGCCGGACGGGAACGGCCGGCGGCCGGTCGTCATCTCGAACAGGATGACGGCAAGGCTGTAGAGGTCGCTGCGCTCGTCGACATCGCCTCCGAGGCGCTGCTCGGGAGACATGTACGGCGGCGTTCCGGCCATCACGTCCGGCGGCGCTGACGCTCCCGCGCTCGTCCGCGTCGTCGCCAGGGACGCCAGCGCCGTGGCGATGCCGAAGTCGAGGATCTTGATGCCGCCGCGCGGCGTGACCTGAATGTTCGCGGGCTTGAGATCGCGGTGGACGACGCCGCTGGCGTGCGCGGCGGTCAGCGCCTCGGCAATCTCCCGTCCGATGGCCACCGCCCGCGCCGGCGCCAGCGCGCCGCGCTTGAGCAGCGCCGCCAGCGTTTCGCCGGGGACGTACTCCATCACGATGAACGGGCGGCCGTCGTGCTCGACGACGTCGTAGATGGCGGCGACGTGGGGATGGCTGATGCGGGCGGCGGCGCGCGCTTCGCGCACCACCGAATTCTGAAGGTCGGGTGCGGCGCCTTCGGGCGTGAGCAGGCACTTGAGGGCAACGGAGCGATCGAGGCGCGGGTCGCGGCCGAGAAAGACCTCTCCCATGCCTCCGCGCCCGAGGTGGTCGAGGAGGACGTACGGACCAACCTGGCTGCCCAATGGCAGGCCGGGATCGTCGTCGCCCGCTGAGCCTCCGCGGCTCGAAGCCATCGTCGTGTGCGCCGGGACGAAGGTCCCGCGTGCCGCTCCTGTATGTGGTCGCGGTTGCCGACCGCGCGTCATAGTACGCCGCCGTCGTCAGAGGTGTAAAGCGTGGCGGCCGGTGGAGATGAATTGCGGAAAGCCCGGGCTTGTGGCAAGGTTGTGCCGCCCGTGAGCAAGGATCATCATCCCGCCGGCGAGCCGGAGCGCTTCCTCAACTGCCCGACGTGCAATGCCGTCGCGGCAAAGGAGGAGACACTCGGACGCGCCGTGGTCTACGTCGTCTGCGGTGCGTGCGGGGAGCGCTGGACCATTTCCGAACGCCGCAAGAGCGGCCGCGAACCGGGTCGCGCGCCGCGCTTCGGCTCCGCAGCAAAGTAGCGCGGCGGCCGCGCC
>JBDTOB010000302.1:0-4272 GCA_039933435.1 Acidobacteriota bacterium
GGCCGGCGGCGGCGTGCGCCTCGAAGGCCTCGGCGAGGCGCGGGCTCCAGCCGAGGCTGGCGAGTTCGGTGGTCAGGCGTCTTCCCCAGGCGGGCGCGGCGTGTCAGACCCGAGGCTCATCCCGCCATCATACGCTCGGTGGGATGTCGAAATGGAGCACGTCTTCGCGCGTGCCCAGCTTCGTATAGAGAGCGATCGCCGGGGCATCGCCGGGGTCCGCCTGGACGAAGATTACATAGGCGCCCCGATCCGCGGCGATCGCCTGGAGATCCCGGATCAACGCCGTGGCAATGCCCTGCCGGCGGTGCTCTTCGGCAACCGCAAGGTCGTAGATGTAGATCTCGCGGCGCTCCTGCTCGAACTTCTGCAGCTCGTAGGCGGCGATGCCCCCGACAACCGCACCGTCGTTCACCGCGGCAATCGCGAAGAAGTCGTCCCGCCCGAGCAACCGCGCGAGATAGGCGGCCGTGGGCTGGGCGGCGGTATAGGTCTCGACGTCGCCGAAGGCCCTGCCGAGCGCCGCCAGCATCTCGCGCATCAGCGGCACATCGTCTGGCGTCAGTCGCCGAATGCTCGTCATGGTCGGCCTCCTTCGCGTCGGTCGCGGGTGCTCGTCCGCGGCGCCGGCTTCGGCGGTCTCCGGGCAGCGCGCCGTAACCCCCTCCGATCGCGACCGGCGCTGCAGCTTCGCGGACTGTTCACTCGCTAGGACATTGCGGCAGCCGCATTGGCCGAACGTCGCCATGGTCTCCTGCGCCATGGCTTCGAGCCCGGTCCTGACATCGGCGACCGACAAGGTCGCGTAGTTCATGGACGACCACTGTCTCCTTTTTAGCGGGCCGGCGGGCCGCTGGCGGTGCGGTCGATCTGACGAATGGCGCCGAGGTGGTAGGCGAGGTGACCGACGCTGGAGATGACGCCGGTCAACTCGAACTCCGAGCACTCGCGCGGCGAGTGCAGGGCGTCGAGCCAGGCGCGCGCCTCGGCCCGTAGCGCCTGACGGAGCGCAACCCATTCCTGATCGCTGACCGCCGCGAGCCGCCAGCTGGCGATCCAGTCCGCCCCCGACCACGGATCCGGCTCGCCGCGGCTCCACCGGTTCATCAGCGACAGCCCGAAGCGCAGGTGATCGACATGCGCGGCGATGCTGGCTGCCCCGGCGGCGGGGGGCGTTGAGGCGGCGGCCGCGGTCAACTTGTCGAGCGAGCGCAGCAGCCCGGCATCGCTGCCGTTGAGCATCCACGCGGCGGTGTCGTCCGGCCCCTCGATGAGCTCGCGGAATAGGATTTCAACCGGCCGGCTCCAGGCAGCCGATGTGTTGGACATCGTGCCCTCCTTCGTGTGCGCCATGACCGCGGCGTTGCACCGGACATGGCGCGCTACCTGATGAAATATCCCCCCACATGCCAGGTCCCGTCATTCTCCATGACCTCCGTGACGGTTTCGACGGCCGTGGCTTTCTGCTCGAAGCTTGTGGTGAACTGAAACACGACGTATTCGCCATCCGGCGCGCCGGGAAGCGTCGTTGTGGATTTCGCGCTTGCCAACTCACGCGACTTCATCTGACCCAGAGGCGTACGCACCGCCTGGACCGCCGCCTCCCATTTCTCCTTCGTGATCGCGCTCCGAAACGCGCTCGCCGCCGCATCCCAACTCGCCGCGTAGTTCTGGTTGTCGATGAGAGACAGCCAGGCTACCGCGGACGCCTGAGCCGGCTTTGTAGTCGGCTCCTGGGCGCGGCTGGATGCGGCGCCGCACACCGCGGCGATTGCGATCGCGATCAGCAATTGGACGGCTCGTCGTTTCATCACACACTCCTTCATCGATTCTGAGACTGCCCTACGGCCGCGCTTACCCGCGCCGACCGGAGCGCTCCGGTGCCATCAATAAACCGTTGACGTTTCAGCCACGCCAGTCTGAGCTCGCGTGTTGCTCATCACTCCTCGGCGATCGACGTCGGTGGGTCCTTGCCTCGAACGTCGGCATCGTCGCCAAGTCGCAATCGCCCTGTCTCTGCCTCAGCGAGCAACGCACGCGCCTGTTCGGCGTCTGCGTCGGCGACGAGGATCTCCACCGCGCCCAGGCCGTCGATTGTCAGGCCATGAGTCTGGCGCAACGATTCGCCTCGAACTATCGTCGCAATGCCCGCTGAATCCAGAAATCCGCGCACTTGATCGGCATGCAGCTCGCCGCTCGCCACAAACACGCACTGAGGTTCCTGATCCATTTCTTGCTCCAGACGAAGTCTGCAACACTCGCGCTCGTCTTCGTGTCCGGCGCTCGACGAGACCGACCACGTGCTGTTTCAGCCGCGGAGGCTGATCATCGCGCCGGGTGCCACCACCTGCAACGGCCGCTAGCCGGCACCGTCGAATCCCACAGTGGTTGCCCGCTTGCAGTCCATTTGCCGGGTTGACTAGACGCAGGGACGAGGCCTCTGAGGCGTCGGCACGTGACGATGTTGCCGTGCCCACTGTCGTCAGCGACGTTCGGGATGACAACACTCAGTTCGTAAGCATATGCATCACGACGATGACCAGGATGCCTGCGGCCATGAAGGTCGCGGCCGTGACAACGGCGGTCGCCATGTACTGCTGTAGGGTCATCAGCGTCTGCTGCATCGCGAGCCGCAGGTCAGCATCGGCGGCCCAGCCGTGGAGCAGGGCCGCGCTGCCAAGACACAGCGCGGTCAGCGGCAGAGCAACCAGCAGTCCCCATAGACCGACCGTTGACCCGAGCCCGACGTACCACATCACGAGTTGGTTTGCACTACGTGCAGGCTCCAGATTCTGGGACTGAAGACTCCGTACGAACAACGCCGCGATGAAGAGGGAGCCTGGGGCAACGAGCAGGAGGGCCATGGTCGCTTCGGCCCGCTTCGTCAAGTTGTTCATAGGCCATCTTTCCTCGCCATCCACAGTTGACTGTCGAATCTCTTTGTCGTTCGGTTGACGCCCCGCGTGAGCCGCAGCGCGTCTGCCTCAGCCTCGCCGACGCCAGCCCTTGAAACGCTTCGGCATCTGCCAGCGGCACGGCCTGCTTGCTGCCGCCGCCGAGGGCCCGATAGATCATGCCGCCCAGTAGGCGGCAGGCGTCGATACACTCGTCGGCCCCGTGCGTGGGGCGGGAACTCTCGCCCGAGTAGCGGATTGCGGCGGCTTGGTCGGGGAAATAGAACATCGGTACTCGCGCGAGCCTCCCGGCCAGTGAACACCACCAGGAACGGACCTGGCGGTCAACGTTGAGGTGCAGACCGGAGGGCCAGCGCGAGTCCGGCGGCGCTGCAGGTCGCGAAGCCGAGTGCGACGACCAGCACCGCGGGTAGGGAATGCGCCCCCAGCGCCAAGGCCGTTACTCCGGCGGCTCCCGCAGCGACGAGCAGCGCCAACGCGGCGCGCACAACCACGCCGGGCGACCGTGGCCGCCTGCGATTGGCGATGACGAGGACGAACGCCGCACCAAGCGTTGAGACCACAGCGAGCCAGAGATACCGGAAGTCCGTGCCAGTCGACGCGGCGCGCAGGGCCGCGAAACCAACCGGGATGCTGGCGATGAGTAAACCAACAATTCTCACAGGTGCTCCGTTGAGTCGGCGCCAGCGTACCGGTGTCAGGCTCACGCATTGTAAACCTGCCGGGACCGTGGCTTTGGCGGAAACCGGGCGTCATCCTCCAGACAGGGATTTTCCGGAATAGGCGGGTGGGGTACCCGGACACCAGGGGTCGGGACTTGGATCCCCAACGAACGCCTCGTTCGGCTGTGAATGCTCAGCCGGAGCCTGGCGGCGCTCGGGAGACGCGGCCGCCCTCACGCTGTCTTCAGCAGGCAGCGCAGCACTTCGGCCACGCTCCAGGCCTGCGCGACGCAACCGCGCGGCACGTAGGGCGGCTCGGCGTCGAAGATCTCGCTGATCGAGCCGACGCAGCCATCCCCCAGATGCCCGTCGAAGTCGTGCAGCAAGTGCCGCGCCCCGGCGCGATCCTCCGGATACACCTTCAGCCACGCATCGACGAACGGGCCGATCAGCCACGCCCAGACCGTGCCCTGGTGGTAGGCGGCATCGCGCGAGCGCAGGTCGCCGTAGTATCTGGCCTTGAACTCCGGATGGCCGGGCGCCAGCGAGCGCAGGCCGACCGGCGTCAGCAGGCGATCGCGCACCACCTCCATCACCGGACGCCAGCGCGCGGCGTCCAGCACCGGATAGTCGAGCGAGATCGCAAACACCTGGTTCGGCCGGCACGCGGCGTCGTCTCCCTGCTCGCCATCGACAAC
>JBDTOB010000303.1:0-4268 GCA_039933435.1 Acidobacteriota bacterium
GCGGCAGCATGGGCGGTCAGCAGAGTCTGGCGCTGGCCGGCCTGCGGCCCGACCGCATCAGCGCGGTGATGGTCTGCGTGCCGGCCGGGGCGGACGCCAACGGCGACCTCCACGACCGCAAGGCCGGCTACCCCAATTGGCCGTCGGACAATCCCGACGTCATGCGGACCTCGCTCTACTTCGACACCGTGAATTTCGCCTCGCGCATCAAGGCGCCGGTATTCGCTGGATTCGGATTCATCGACACCATTTCACCGCCGGCCGGCGTCTGGACGATGATCAACCAGGTCCCCGGACCGGTCGAGGCGCTGCCGATGATCGAAGCCGAGCACGACAACCTGACGCCGGCGAAGGTGCAGGCCTGCTCCGCCCGGAGCCACGAGATTCTCGACCTCCTCGTCCATGGCGGCACGTTCGTGCCGCGGCCGCTCCAGTGAGATCAGGCTAGGCCTTCCTCGGCAGGACGGTGTAGACCCGCTGGATGAACCCGTAAAACTCGTCGATGTAGGTCTGCAGAAACTGCTCCGTCGCCGCCACGGTCACCTGGCCGTCGTCGGTGATCAATCCCGGCGTGAAGTGGATGTAGGCCTCGGGAGCGTTCATCTGGGGGGAATTGCAGTAGCCGAGCAGGCTGCGGAGGTGCTGCTGCGCGATCGCGGTGCCGAGCGCGCCAGGCGACGCGCCGATCACGGCCGACGGTTTGCGGGCGAATGAGTTCTTCCCATAGGGACGGCTCGCCCAGTCGAGGGCGTTCTTCAGGCCGCCGGGGATCGAGCGGTTGTACTCCGGCGTGATGAACAGCACGGCATCCGCCGCCGCGATCGCATCCTTCAGCGCCTGCGCGACCGGAGGATAGTCGGCCTCGTAGTCGGGGCTGTAGAGCGGCAGATCCCTGAAGGGGATCTCCGTCATCTCGATCCCGGAAGGCGCCAGGCGGGTCAGCGCTTTCGCGAGCCGCCGGTTGATCGAGGTGCTCGACAGGCTGCCGACGAAGTAGCCCACGGTGTAGGTTGTCATGTCTGCCTTCCCTTCCCGGGTGATCGCTTCACATCCGGACCCGTGGCGGCAACGTCCGTCGTCATCGTTCTGTTGCGCCGTTCGCCGACCACAGGATCACCGACCCAAGCCCCGCCGCGATCACCGACGCCGCGAATACCGCAATCTTGGCCGCCGCGAAGTCGCCGGGGTCGGCGAACGCCTGCCCGGCGATAAAGAGCGACATCGTGAAGCCGATTCCGGCGAGCGCTCCGGCGCCGGCCAGCTGCCGCCACGAGTATTCATCCGGTTTGACGGCAATCCCCAGCCGGACCGCCAACGCAGCCGCAGAGAGCAGGCCAATGGGCTTTCCCACGGCCAGGCCAAGCACGATCGCGAACATCAGGCTGCCGTGCCCGGTGAACGCGGTGGAGCCCAGCGCCACGCCGGCGTTGGCGAGCGCAAACACCGGCAGCACGACGTAGTTCGACCGCAGCGATACCGTCCGCAGCATTCGATCGGCCGGCGATTCCAGGCGGTCATGGATGGCGTCGAGCGCCTCCATCGCCGGCGTCGATGGCCCGTGGCGCAGCACCTCGGTGCTGCGACGCGCCTCGATGGCGAGGATGGCGTTGGCTTGCGCCGTCAACGCGGCGAGGTTGGGAGGCTGGCGCGTGGGAATGAACAGCGCCAGGATGACCCCGGCGAGCGTGGCGTGCAGTCCGCCCTCGTGCACGCACGCCCACAGCACCAGGCCGAGCACGAGGTACGGCGTCACCCGATACACATTCCCACGATTGAGCAGCGCCAGCAGACCGGTGGCGATGACGGCACCGGCGAGGGCCCAGAGGTGCAGCGCCTGCGAGTAGAAGAGCGCGACGACGACGATGGCGCCGATGTCGTCGACGATCGCGGCGGCGGTCAGGAACACCCGGAGCTCGATCGGCACCCGGCGTCCCATCACCGCGATGATCGCGACCGCGAACGCGGTGTCGGTGGCCATCGGCACACCCCATCCGTGGGCCCAGGGTCCAGCGGGCAACACCAGCCTGTAGAGCAGCGCCGGCACCACCATGCCGCCGAGCGCCGCGGCGATCGGCAGCGCCGCGGAGCGCCTGGTCGCCAGGTAGCCGACCGTGAACTCGCGCTTGATCTCGAGCCCGACCACCAGGAAGAAGACGGTGAGCAGGCCGTCGTTCACCCACTGGAGCAGCGGCAGTTCGAAGGCGCGGCCGGCAAACGTGATGCCGAGTGTCTGGCTCCAGAAGCGGGCGAATCCCGCCGCGGCCGGCGAATTGGTCAGGATCACCGCAATCACCGTGGCGATGAGGAGCAGCAGCCCCGCCGACGGCGCCCAGCGCGCGAACTCGAGGGCGGCCGAGCGGACGCGGTGGCTCAGCGAGCCGTGCAGCGCCTCCGCGAGGGCGGCGCTGTCCCACACCCCCTCGTAGCGGCGGCCGTTGACGAAGAAGGTTGGAGTCATCAGGACGCCGCTGGCCCCGGCGCTGGCGATGTCCGCATCGACCCGGGCCCGGGCCTGCTCGCTGCCGCCAGCCGGATCGGCCGGCGCCTCGTCTTCCAGCGCGAAGTCGCGGGCGACCGCCTGGAGATCGTCTTCGGTGAGCTTCGGCGACCGCGTCATCAGGGCGACGTGGACTTTCCAGAAGCGATCCGGATCGGTCGCCCGTTCGGCAAGATCCGCCGCGCGCCGGGCGATATCGACGTCGGGCAGCGGCCGGTTGCGAAAGACGTAACGCAGCCGGCTGCCAAACTCGTCACGCAGACCCGCGATGCTGTCGGTGGCGGCGCGGCAGTGCGAGCAGGCGTAGCTGCCGTACTCGACGAGCGTGATGTCCGCCGTCGGTGGACCAAGGATATGGTCCGACGCCTCGTCGACCCTGGCGCTCAGCCACGTGGCCCTTCCCGTCTGCACCATCAATGCCCTTCTCGCTCCGCACCAACCGCGTCGCCGTCGTCCGACCGATCATCGATGCTACTTTAGTTGGGAGGTTGGGCCGCCAGCAGATTCTCAGCTCAGCACCGGCTCGGCACCCTTCAGAAGGGCGGTTCAGCGACCATGAGCACATCGGTCCGGCGCACACTCGGCACGTTGGCGCTGATCGTCGCGGTGCTGCCGCACCTGGGGGCATCCGACGATCTGAGCTCCCCCGTCGGCGCCTGGAAGACGATTGACGACAAGACCGGCAAGGCCCTCAGCATCGTTCGCGTCTACGAGCAGGATGGGCAGGTGTTCGCGAGGGTCGAGCGGATTCTGACGCCGGGAGAGGAGACCCGCACCTGCACACGGTGCACCGATGACCGGAAGGACCAGCCGGTAGTCGGATTGGTGTTCATGCGCCACATGCAGCTCGTCGATGGCATCTACCGGAACGGCGACATCCTCGATCCCGAGAACGGCACGGTCTACCGATGCCGGATGCAGCTCGAGGACGGCGGACGCAAGTTGAGAGTCCGGGGGTTCGTCGGCATGTCCTGGTTCGGCCGCTCGCAGGTGTGGCAGCGGGAACCGTGACGGACGGCGGCGCCAGTCTGCGCTACGATGATCCGAACCCCGGACGAACTGAGGTCTGCTATGCCGACGATTGCGCGACGCCTGATCGGATCGATGGTGACGGTGAGTCTTGCCGGAATCGTGGCGGGCGCGGCGCAGGGCCCCATGCCGACACCGCCGGTGAAAATGGGTTTGTGGGAGACCAGAATGTCGCAGCTCGACGCCAGCGGCAAGGAGGTGGCCTCCCCGGCGCTCGCGGCGCTGGCCGGGATGCCGCCAGAGGTCAGGGCCAAGATGGCCGAGAGCATGCGCGCACGAGGCATCCAGATGCCGGACGACAACGGCGTCATGAAGGTGTGCCTGACCAGAGAGTCGAGCGATTCGATCGCCCTGCAGCAGGCGGCGAACGACTCGGGATGCACGACGACTTTCGCTACCCGTTCGAACGCCATCTGGAAGTGGCATTCCAGCTGCACGACCCTGAAGGCGGAAACCGACGGCGAGACGGCGTTCACCGGGTCGGAGGGTTACCGCACGAAGGTGACGACCACCGCGACGATGAACGGACAGACCAGGACGACGACCAGGATCGTGCAGGGCAAGTGGCTTGGCGCCGACTGCGGCGACATCAAGCCGCTGACCCCGCCGGCCGGCCGCGGCAGGTAGTCGCGATCCTCAGATGCGAGGTGTCCGGATGTTCAGGCGCCGCCGCGCGGAGCCGGCGCAAAGCTACAGAGAGAGAGAGTGACCACACATGGCTGCCTTTGACGACTTCAAGGGG